>CALWWH010000210.1 GCA_944385195.1 uncultured Oscillospiraceae bacterium
AGCGTGTATTCTCCTGGCTTATATTGATGTGGTCGACAGATGCGGGGGAGAATGTGGCAACATCATCACCTTGCGTGAACAAAACAGCGCACAAGATGATATTAAGTATGATCGAGGCGATGAATACCAGTTGTCGGGAATTGAATGACCGCTTAGTCAACATAAGAATAGCCTCCCCAATACACTAAATGGATACAGGGACGAACAGACCTCTCCCCGATAGTCCGTTGTGCTATCGGGGGAGGTGTTTTATTCTGTTTGCATCAGCTCGTCATAGGGGATATAGTCATAGTCTTGCAGGATATCGTCGATTTGATCGTAAAGTTTTGTGTCGAGATCATAGCGATATAATGTGCCGGAATACCATAGGTATCTGTCATCAAGGAATCGGTATCTCAGTTCGGTTCCGTCATCCAGAAAAAAAACCACATAGCGGGGGCAACTTCCGGTAGGCATGGCATACCCATTTTCGTACATCTCTTCCATGTGAAAATCAACAGATCGAATTGCATTGTATAAATTTGTAATATCGTCTTGCGTAGATACACGAGTCCACATGCCTTTTCGCTTAATGTCGTTTCGGTAATCAGCGTGTGTAATCTCCTGGCTTATATCGATGTGATCGACATACGTTACGGAGAATGTGGCAACATCATCACTTTGCGTGAACAAAACAGCGCACAAGATGATATTAAGTATGATCGAGGCGATGAATACCAGTTGTCGGGAATTGAATGACCGCTTAGTCAACATAAGAATAGCCCTCCAATCCTCTAAATCGACGATCGTATGATTATAGGTAAATGAATAAGTTACATCTGTTAATATTTGTATTATATATCAGTTTTAATATAGCGTCTATTGGAAAAGCGTCCAATATTTTTCCATGTTTTTGTTTAAAATAACGATATGGGAAGGATAAGCCTAGTGGCGGATACATCTGGCCTTGACATAGACCCCACTACATGTGTTATACTGTTAAGAAAAGAGAAGAGGGGCAGAGCCGCATGGAATTTGGTGCCATCTTGCAGGCGCATTTGGCGCGCTATCCGTTGATGACCCCGCAGGACTGCGGCAAGCTGGCCTACCAGAGCGAATTCGGCCCGGAGCATCTGGCCCCGGCGCTGGACTACGTCACCACCATGCTGGAGCGGGAGTGGGCAGAGGTACTTGCCGGCCAGGCGTATATCGCCCCGGAGGACATCGGCGGCGGCCTTGTGCGCTTCTACCTGAACCCGGAGAAGGACATCCCCGCTGCTGCGGCGCTGCTGGCACAGCTCTTCTGCCGCACCGCCCGGGAGCACCAGGGCACACAAGAGGGCTTGGAAGAGAAGCTTGCCGTCCTGGCCCAACAGGACATCCCCGGCATGGTGGACTGGCTTGCAGACTACCGCGCCCAGGGCTGCCCCGCCGTGCGGCACAGCGAAGTCTACCGCCATGCCTATGGGCCCCATTACCGGCTCCTGAGGGCGGAATACGCCCGCTTTTGGCCCGCATTGCAGCAGATCTGGAGCCTTTACCGCAGCGGCAAGCCCGCCATCGTCGCCATCGACGGGCGCTGCGCCAGCGGCAAGACAACGCTGGCCAAGCTGGCAGCGGAGCTGATGCCCTGCAACGTCCTGCACATGGACGACTACTATAAGCCCATCGCCCAGCGCGCCCCGGACTGGGAGACCACTCCCGGCGGCAACATCGACTATCCCCGCCTGCAGGTGGAGGTATTCGACGCCATCGCGGCGGGCAAGGCCATCACCTGCCGGGTCTTCGACTGCGGGACGCAGACCCTGCAAGCGGCTCAGACCCTGCCGCAGCGGCCTCTGACCATCCTTGAGGGCAGCTACTGCCAGCATCCCACGCTGCGGGAGGGCTATGCGCTGAAGATCTTCGTCACTTGCCGGCGGGAGGAGCAGCTGCGCCGCCTCCGCGCCCGCGAGGGCGAGGGCATCGAGGGCTATCTGAGCCGCTGGGTGCCTATGGAGGACCGCTATCACGCCGCCTGTCAAGTGGAAGAGCACGCGGATATCCTCATCGACACCGCAAAACCTTGGTAATCAGCCGCCAGAAGACGGCTTATGATAAATAGCAATACCTTGCCCCAGCACTCCGAAAAAGCCAGGAAGGCACCGCAGCCCAGAAGGGCCGCATCAAAATGACTTTGAAGGAGAACAAACAATGAAAACCAAAACCCAATCTCTCAACAGCTACATCCGTAACCTGGTCCTGGCGGCCATGTTCTTGGCCATTGGCATTGTCCTGCCGTTCCTCACCGGCCAGGTTCCGCAGATCGGCAGCATGCTCCTGCCGATGCACATCCCCGTCCTGCTCTGCGGCTTCATCTGCGGCTGGCAGTATGGCCTGGTGGTGGGCTTCATTCTGCCCCTGCTGCGCATGGCCCTCTTTGGCATGCCCCCGCTGTTGACCGCAGTTGCCATGGCCTTTGAGCTGGCTACCTACGGCCTCATCACCGGCATCCTGTGGAAGGCGCTGCCTAAGAAGAACATTGCCAGCCTTTACCTCTCTCTGGTGGGCGCAATGCTCATTGGCCGCGTGGTCTGGGCCATTGTCCGCGTCATCATGACCGGCGTGGCCGACGAGGCCTTCACCTGGCAGATTTTCGTCGCGGGCGCCTTTACCAACGCCATCCCGGGCATCATCCTACAGCTGGTGCTCATCCCCGCGCTCCTGGTGGCCCTGGGCCGTGCCCACGTCATCCAGTTTGACCACAAAAAAAGCATGAAAGCATAAATCAGACCCACCGGCGGCTCAGGAAGAGCGGCCGGTGCTTTGTTCACAGAAAAGACTGGATTATCCCCTCGCGCTATGTTATGATAACAGAAGAAAGATAAAAGGACGGTATCCCATGCCGAAGAAACCAAAACAAATCGCGCCTGTTTCTGTGCCGCGCCTGGCGACAAGACCGGATTTCGGCCTGACAGAGCGGCAGGCCCAGCAGCGGCGGGACGCCGGGCTCATCAATCAGCCCGTGGAGAGCCCCACCAAGTCGGTGCGGCAGATCGTTCTGGGGAACATTTTTACCTATTTTAATATCATTTTTTTCATTTTAGCGATTCTTCTGCTCACTGTTGGCGCCTATACGGAGTGCAGCTTCCTGGTCGTTGTGCTCGTCAACACCGTCATCGGCACAGTGCAGGAGGTGGGCGCCAAGCGCAAGCTGGACAAGCTGACGCTGCTGACCCAACCGAAGATCACCGTCGTGCGCGAGGGGCAGGTCCGCTCCATCGCTACAGAAAAGTTGGTGCTGGATGACGTGGTCATTTTTGCCGCGGGCAATCAGATCTGTGCCGACGGGACCGTCCTGGCGGGCGAGGTCATGGTCAATGAGTCGCTGATTACTGGTGAGTCCGACGAGATCCGCAAGCAGCCGGGGGATCAGATTCTCTCCGGCAGCTTTGTGGTGTCTGGGCAGTGCCGGGCGCGGCTGGACGCCGTGGGGGCAGACAGTTTCGCGGCTCAGCTGACGCTGGAGGCCAAGAAATCCAAGAAAAAACGCCGCGGCGGCATGATGTACGCCCTGGATTGGCTGCTGAAAATCATCGGTATTGCTATCATTCCCATCGGCATCCTGCTCTACCGCCGCCAGACGGCGATTCTGGGGCTTGACCACATGAACGGGGTTGTGAGTACCACGGCGGCTCTGGTGGGGATGATCCCGGAGGGGCTTTATCTGCTGGTCAGCGTGGCGCTGGCCATGAGCGTCCTGCGCCTTGCCCAGAAGCGAACCCTGGTGCAGGATCAGAATTGCATTGAGACCTTAGCTCGGGTGGATGTCCTGTGTGTGGACAAGACAGGCACGATTACCGAGCCGGATATGCGTGTGACAGGCCTGGTGCCGCTGGACGAGTGCACGGACGAGGTCGCCGAGCAGATCATGCGCGACTTTGCGGGCAACATGAATGCTGACAACATCACGATGAGGGCGATCATCGAGCAATTTGGGTCCGGGACGGCCCGCAAGGCGCAGCAGGTGGAGGGCTTTTCCTCCGTCACCAAGCGCAGCGCCGTGGACTTCGGCGGCGGCGAGGCGTATTGGCTGGGCGCGCCGGAGTTTTTGCTGGGCAAGCGTTTTGAGGACTACCGCAGCTCCATCGAGGCCTATAGCGCCAGGGGATGCCGCGTACTGCTGCTCTGCGGGGCCGAGTCGCTGCGCCCAGAGGCAAAACGCTGGCCGATGGCGCTGGTGCTGTTGGAGAACCCGGTCCGTGCCAATGCAAAGGAGACCTTCAGCTGGTTTCAGGCGCAGAATGTCGCCATTAAGGTCATCAGCGGCGATACGCCCCTGACGGCGGCCGCAGCGGCCGCAGCGGCTGGCATCCCCCATGCCGACCAATGCGTGGATGCCTCAACACTGACGGCCGAAGAACTCAGCCGGGCTGCCACGGAGTACACCGTCTTTGGCCGCGTCAAGCCCGAGCAGAAGCGCCAGCTGGTGCAGGCCCTGCAGAGGGCGGGCCGCACTGTGGCCATGACCGGCGACGGCGTCAACGACGTTTTGGCCCTCAAGAGCGCAGACTGTTCGGTGGCGATGGCCTCCGGCAGCGAGGTTGCCTCCCAGGTGGCCCATCTGGTGCTGCTCGACAGCGATTTCTCTGCTATGCCGGCGGTGGTCGCTGAGGGCCGGCGGGTGATTAACAATATTGAGCGGGCGGCGTCTCTGTTTTTGATGAAGAACATCTTTTCCTTTTTCCTGGCCATCATCTCCATCACGGCGGTGTTTGCTTACCCTCTCGAGCCGCTGCAAATCTCACTGATGAGCGCCCTGTGCATTGGCATCCCGTCCTTCTTCCTGGCTTTGGAGCCCAACGAGAACCTTGTCCGGGGTAAATTCCTGCCCAACGTGCTCTATAAGGCTTTTCCGGCGGCCCTGACCTGCCTGTTCTCGGTCATCTATGTGGTCATGTTTTCCCGCGTCTTCCCCATCGACGATACCATCGTCAACACCATTGCCTCCGTCCTGCTGACGGCAGTCGGGTTCTTCTCCCTCTGGCGGGTGAGCCGACCTTTCAACGGCAAGCGAGTGGGCCTGCTCATTGGGATGGTCTCGCTGTACCTGCTGGCGGTGAGCTTGGTACCGGATTTGTTTGGGCTGCATCCGCTGGGCCACGGCGGATGGCTGCTGCTGGTGGTGTTCCTGCTGCTGATGCCCTCGGTGCTGTTCGTCTTTACCAAGGTGGCCGATTTCCTGCGCCTGGGCTGGTCAGTGTTTGCCCGCGTCCTGGGCCATGCAAAACGAGAAGTAAAGGAGGCTCGCCGCCGTGGATGAGCACAAAAGTGAAGCAGTATCCGTACAGACCCCCAAAGCAAACCGCAAGAGCGTCCTTAAAAACTGGCTGGGCTTGATTGCCGGCACCCTGATCCTGATCGGCTGCGCGCTCTTGGCTGCCAAGGCGATCGAAAAGGCCATGGTCACAGAGGTGGTCTACGACGAGGTCATCACGATGGACATCAACGACCTCTACGGCGGCTGGAAGTGCGCAGAGCTGGTGCACCAGAGCGCTGCCATCAGCAGCTCGCTGGAACTGCGCGCGCCGCAGTTTGAAAACGTCCTGGTGGACATTACCGAGCAGCATTTTTATGTCAGCGAACTGGAGTGGACGGTCGAGCGCCCGAGCTATATCCTCCACGCCCTGGAGGAGCCCACGGGCAGCTTTGACGATGTGAGGGCCATCCTGGGCGAGGATGTCCTTGGCTACTACTCCATCCTCTCTGAGGGCGGCACGGTGAAGCCCTATCGGATCTATTTCTCCAAAACCGACTACTGGGTGGCAGAATTCAGCGATCAAAACGATGCCGGGATCGTGGTTTTGAGCGATATTTTCCGCATTGAGCGGGTGAATTGATTGCAAAAACACCAGATAACTGGTATACTGTCTCATAGAAAGGAGTGAGCGCCTGTGGAGGCGATCAAGGCATGGCTGGCGCAGCTGGAACTCGGCGGCCTGATTGACACGGTCATTGTTGTGCTGGCGAGCTTGCTGTGCATCACCTTTCACGAGACGGCCCATGGCTATGTGGCCTGGCGGCTCGGCGACTCGACGGCCAAGGACGCTGGACGGCTGACACTGAATCCAATCAGGCATGTGGATCTCTTGGGCCTGGTGATGATGGCGATTTTCCACTTTGGGTGGGCAAAGGCTGTGCCGGTGAACATGAACCGGCTGCACCACCCCAAGCGGGATATGGCGCTGGTGGCTCTGGCGGGCCCGGCGTCGAATCTGCTGATGGGCTTTGTGGCCCTGATTCTCCGCGCTGTGCTGCTGTATTTCATGCTCTTCCGCTGGCAGGAGGCCGTGTGGCAGGAATATGTGATCACCTTTTTAGAATATGTCGCCATCCTGTCTGTGGGCCTGGCGGTGTTCAACATCATCCCCATTCCACCGCTGGACGGGTCGAAGGTGCTCTTTTCTCTGCTGCCGGAGCAGGTCTATGGCAGCATCCTGCGCTATGAGCGCTATGGTATGCTGGTCCTGATGGTGGTATTGTGGGTCGGGCTGCTGGATGCGCCCCTGTCTGCCGCCAGGGGCTGGGTCATGGAGCTTTTGAGCAGC
>CALWWH010000211.1 GCA_944385195.1 uncultured Oscillospiraceae bacterium
AAAACCCCGGAAACCGCGTAGTTCCGGGGTTTTTGACCACTTTTGATAAAGTTTAGCGCTTGCTGAACTGCGGAGCGCGACGGGCAGCCTTGAGGCCGTATTTCTTACGCTCTTTCATTCTCGGGTCGCGGGTCAGGAAGCCAGCGGCCTTCAAAGTAGGCTTATACTCAGTCTCGTTGACCTTCAGCAGGGCACGAGCGATGCCATGACGGATGGCACCGGCCTGACCGGTGACGCCGCCGCCGGCGACGGTGCAGACAACGTCAACCTTGCCCAGCAGGCCGGTAGCGTTGAGGGGCTGACGGACGATCAGCTTCAGGGTATCAAGGCCAAAGTAATCGTCGATGTCTCGGCCGTTAATGGTGATAGAACCGGTGCCGCCCTCATAGACGCGCACACGGGCGGTGGAGGACTTACGACGGCCAGTGCCGTACTGATAGGGTCTTTTGCTCTCGTACATATTGTGTTACCTCCCTTTAACCCTGGGTCCAAGCTTCAGGCTTCTGAGCAGCATGGGGATGCTCAGCGCCGGCATAGATTTTCAGGCGGCGGACAGCGTTGCGGCCGAGGGAATTCTTCGGCAGCATGCCCTTGACAGCCAGCTCAAAGGCCAGCTCGGGACGCTCACTCATGAGATCCTTATACTTGGTTTCCTTCAGGTGACCGATCCAGCCGGTGTGACGCTGATACTTCTTCTGCTCCAGCTTCTTGCCGGTCAGAACTGCTTCCTTGGCGTTGATGACGATGACGAAATCGCCGCAGTCAACGTTGGGGGTGAAATCGACCTTGTGCTTGCCACGCAGCAGGTTGGCAACCTCGACGGCGGTACGGCCCATAGGCTTGCCGGCGGCGTCGATCACATACCACTTGCGCTGCACGGTCTCGTTCTTAGCGAGCGTGGTGGACATAATAGAACTCTTCCTTTCTGGCTGAAAAAGTGCGCTGCACTTTTTCAATATCTTTTGACAAAGCCCCACAGAACAGGTACAATAGACGTACACAAATTCCGGCGGCATTTTTCACGCGTGATACTTTATACCATAGAGAAATCCGAATGTCAACAGCTATTTTGAATATTTTTATTTACCTTCGGAAGAACTCACGATATCTCTTGATATCTCTCGAATACTCCTGATTTCTCGCGAGGCAATTTCACTTTTTATGTTGGAGGAATGACCCGATGCAGCGACTTATGGGCCTTACACGGCGTTGTGCGGAGGACTATCACATGATCCAGCCCGGCGACCGCATCGCCGTAGGCGTCAGCGGCGGCAAAGATTCGCTGGTGCTGCTGATCCTGATGGCCGGACTGCGGCAATACTGGCCCGGTGGCTTTACGCTGGAGGCCTTCACCGTGGATATGGGCCTTGGGATGGACTTCTCTCCAGTGGACAAGTTCTGCCAGAAGCTGAACGTGCCCTTTACCCTGGTGCCCACCCAGATCGGTCCGATCATTTTTGAGCACCGCAAAGAAAAGAACCCCTGCTCCATGTGCGCCAAATTGCGCAGGGGAGCGCTGCATCAGGCAATCCTGGAACGTGGCATCCACAAGATTGCACTGGGCCACCACCACGACGACGCGGTGGAGACGTTTCTGATGAGCCTGCTCTACGAGGGCCGTCTGAGCTGCTTTCAGCCGGTGACAAACCTGGACCGCACGGGGATTGTGCAGATCCGTCCGATGCTCTACATCAGCGAGCTGACCGTGGCGCACTTTGCCCGGCGGATGGAGCTGCCGGTTGTCCACAACGTCTGTCCTGCCGATAAAAACACCAAACGGGAGGAGATCAAGCAGCTGATCAAGACACTGAATGTGGACTATCCTGGGGTCAAGGACCGTATTTTTGGCGCCATGCAGCGCCTGCCTCTGCCCGAGTGGGGCCCCAGCCATCCCGGACGCCATCGAGAGAGGGATCATTGAGGTATCATTTATATTGTGTACAAGGAGGAATAAACTACATGATCTGCAAAAGCATTCAGCTTTACGCTGATAAGCCCGAGGTGACGCTCTCTACTTTCCTGTGGGAACCCAGCACAGAACTCTACGCCGGACCGCGTCCTGCGATTCTGGTCTGCCCGGGCGGTGCGTATCTCAACTGCTCAGACCGCGAGGCCGACCCCATCGCGCTGCGCTTTGCCGCTATGGGGTATCACGCGTTTGTTCTGCGCTACAGCACCTATTTCGGCAAAGCGGGCTTTCCGGCGCCCGGCTGCAGCGACTTTACGCCCAACACAGACTCCCAATACCCCGGTCCGCTGCGTGATCTGGGCAAGGCCTTCCTGACCATCCGAGACCACGCGCAAGAGTGGAACGTAGACATAGACCGCGTGGCAGTCTGCGGCTTCTCCGCCGGGGCGCATAACAGCGCCATGTACGGCGCCTATTGGAATGCGCCGGTGCTCACGGAGCACTTTGGCCGCCCGGCAGAAGACTTTAGGCCTGCTGCCTGCATCCTGAGCTATCCCCTGACCGACTATACCATTCTGGAATCCAGTCTGTCCCCTATGGCAAAGATGCTCTTCCGGATGTCCAATACGGCCTACTTTGGCGCAGAGCATCCGACGCAGGAGCAGCAGCTCACCGCCTCTCCGGCCCTGCTGGTGGGACCCCAGACCCCTCCAACCTTTATTTGGCACACCGCCGGGGATAACCTCGTGCCTGTTAGCCAGAGTACCAGCATGATTGCCAATTTAGCGGCCCAAAAGGTGCCCTTTGAGGCGCATATCTTCGAAGATGGCCCCCACGGCTTAGCCGCCTCTGACCAGGCCTCTGCCGGTGATCTGAGCCAGATCGATTTCCGCGCCGCCGAGTGGCTCTCCTTGGCGCAGTCCTGGCTGCAAAAACGCTTCGCCCTGGAAATTCCTGAGCCAAATTCCCTCCCGGGCATGTGATCTGTAATGGTCCGCTGCCATGGCAGCGGACCATTTTACAATACATTTGTCTTTGTCGTAGAAACAAGCAAAGTGTCGGCCCATATCCGTGAATATTTTGTGAATGATGTCGGTTGACAGCCAGAAAGAAATCCGGTATGATAATGACACTTTATTAGGCAGCAGCGAAAGGAGGAGCCACCCGTGAAGAAGTCGTTTGATATGTCTTCTTATACGATGCCTGAGTGTACTGACACGCAGGCCGATTTCATGTGCGCTCTGACCGATGCTGCTGTTGCAGTGTCGGTCTTTGTCATTATGGGCAGGCGAATTCGCTGCCTTTCTTTGGCATAGACACGCCGTTTTTGGATGCAAAGGCGGCTGTGGAACGTTCCATAGCCGCCTTTTTGTATCACAGATGCCCATCGGCGTCTGAGTATATATCAAAGGAGAATTCCCATGAAAAAAGCATTTGCCCTTTTGTTGGCAGTTGCGACCCTGCTGTGCTGCCTGGCTGGCTGCGCTAGCGATCCGGCAACCGATACCCCCGCAACTTCCGACACCCCCGATACCCCCGCAACTTCCGACACCAACGATACCCCTGCAACTTCTGACACCAATGGCTCCAACAACACCTTCGTGATTGGCGGTACCGGTCCTCTGACCGGCGGCGCTGCGATCTACGGCAATGCCGCTATGCACGGCGCCGAGATCGCTGTGGAAGAGATCAACGCTCTGGGCGGCATCCAGTTCAAGCTGATGTACGAAGACGATGCCCACGACGCTGAGAAGGCTGTCAACGCTTACAACACGCTCAAGGACAACGGCATGCAGATCTTCCTGGGTTCCGTTACCTCCGCTCCCGGTGTTGCCACCTCTGCTGAGGCCTACGCTGACCGTTACTTCTACCTGACCCCGTCCGCTTCCTCCACTGATGTGTTGGGCGGCGTCGCCAACCCCCTGACCGGCACCGTCGACATCGCCCGTAAGGACAACATCTTCCAGATGTGCTTCATGGACCCCAACCAGGGCGATGCCTCTGCACAGTACATCAAGGACAACAACCTGGGCACCAAGATCGCTGTCATCTATAAGAACGACGACGTCTACTCCACCGGCCTGTACAACAGCTTCAAGAATAAAGCCGACGCTCTGGGTCTGGAAATTGTCTCCACCACGACCTTCACCACCGACAGCCAGACGGACTTCTCCGTCCAGATCAATGATGCCAAGGACAACGGCGCGGATCTGGTCTTCCTGCCCATGTACTATGACGCGGCTTCCCTGATCCTGACCCAGGCCAACGCGATCGGCTACGCGCCCAAGTTCTTCGGCGTCGACGGCATGGACGGCATCCTGACCGTCGAGGGCTTCGACACCTCCCTGGCTGAGGGCGTCATGCTGCTGACTCCGTTCAATGCTGACTCCACCGACCCCGCCGCCCAGAGCTTCGTCCAGAAGTACCAGGAGCGTTACGGCGACATTCCCAACCAGTTTGCCGCTGACAACTATGACTGCATCTACGCCATCTACGAGGCTCTGACCAAGGCCGGCGCCACCGCTGACATGGATCATGCCACCCTGTGCGATCTGCTGATCCAGCAGTTTACCTCCCCCGACTTCACCTTCTCCGGTCTGACCGGCGAGAACATGACCTGGAACACAGACGGTTTCGTCTCCAAGTCTCCGAAGGGCATGGTTATCCAGAACGGCGCTTACGTCGGTATGGACTAATTCAAACACTGACCTCGCAACCAAAACCAATGCACGCGGGGCTGTCGACGCATATCGGCAGCCCCCGCTTGCTTATATCCAGCCTTCCGTTGTTTCCCCGAGATTGAAATCGAGGTGTTTTCTTTGCTGACTTTCCTCAACCACCTGATCAGCGGTATCAGCCTGGGCAGTGTCTACGCGATCATCGCCCTGGGCTACACCATGGTCTACGGCATCGCAAAAATGCTGAACTTCGCCCATGGCGACGTCATCATGGTCGGTGCATACGTCTGCTTTTTTATGGTCTCCTCCTTCGGTCTGCATCCGATCATTGGCATCCTGCTGGCCATGGTAGTCTGCACCCTGCTGGGCATTGTCATCGAACGCCTTGCCTATAAGCCCCTGCGTCAGGCGCCTTCTCTGGCTGTCCTGATCACCGCTATCGGCATGAGCTACTTCCTTCAGAACGCTGCGCAGCTGCTGTGGACCTCCAACTATAAAATGTTCCCCGCCTTCTTCACCTTTGGAGGCAAGAATGGCGTCTCCTTTTTTGACGGCAGGCTGAACCTCTCCTGGACGACCATCGTAACCATCCTGGCCTGCCTGGTGATCATGGTCGTGCTGACCCTGTTTACCGACAAGACCAAGCTGGGCAAGGCCATGCGCGCCTGCTCTGAGGACAAGGGCGCGGCGCAGCTCATGGGCATCAATGTCAACACAACCATCTCCGTGACGTTTGCCATCGGGTCTGCTCTGGCAGCTGTGGCCGGCGTGCTGCTCTGCTCTGCCTATCCCACACTGATGCCCACCACTGGTTCCATGCCGGGCATCAAGGCTTTCACTGCGGCCGTTTTCGGTGGCATCGGCTCCATCCCCGGCGCGCTGCTGGGGGGAATTCTCCTGGGCATCATCGAGATCTTTGCCAAGGCGTACATCTCCACTCAGGTCTCCGACGCCATCGTCTTCGCTGTGCTGATCATCGTTCTGCTGGTCAAGCCCACCGGCCTGCTGGGCAAGCAGATCCGCGAGAAAGTCTGAGGTGCCTGTGATGAAACTGAAACTTTCCAAGACGACGCGCATCAATTTTCTGACCTATGCCGTCGTTATCGTCGCCTTTGTCGTGTTCCAGTCGCTCTCCAGCGCCGGCGCCCTCTCCTCCACCCTCAAAGGTCAGCTGGTCCCCATCTGTGCTTATGTGGTCATGGCGCTGTCTCTGAACCTCACCGTCGGTGTGTTGGGCGAGCTGTCCCTGGGTCATGCGGGCTTTGTGAGTGTCGGCGCTTTCGCCGGCGCCGTTGCCTCTGCGGCTCTGACGACAGTGATTCCCATCCCTGCTCTGCGTCTGGCTGTGAGCATGGTCATTGGCGCGATTTTTGCCGCCATCGCCGGTGTGTTAATCGGCATCCCCGTTTTGCGTCTACGGGGCGACTACCTTGCCATCGTCACCCTGGCCTTTGGCGAGATTATCAAGTCCCTCATTACCAATTTCTACATCGGCATCGATGGGGAGGGACTGCACTTTAGTTTCCTGTCGAATAAACTTTCCCTGGGCGAGGGAGGACGCATGATCCTCAACGGCCCCATGGGCATCCCTGGCATTACCCGAATCTCCACATTCGCCGCCGGCTTTATCCTGACGATGATCGCGCTGATCGTCATTTTCAACCTGGTCAACTCCCGTTCCGGCCGCGCCATTATGGCTCTGCGTGACAACCGCATCGCTGCTGAGAGCGTTGGCATCAACGTCACCAAGTATAAGATGATGGCGTTTGTCACTTCCGCTGCCCTGGCGGGTGCAGCAGGCTGCCTCTTCTCCCTGGGACAAAACACCATCCTGCCTTCCAAATTTGACTTCAATACCTCTATTTTGATTCTGGTTTTCGTTGTTCTGGGTGGGCAGGGCAGAATGCTGGGTTCCATCATCGCCGCTGCAGCGCTGACGATCCTGCCTGAGGTTTTGCGAGAATTTGCCGACTATCGCATGCTGGTCTACGCCATTGTGCTGATCCTGGTGATGCTCATCACCAACAACCCCACCATCAGCGGCTTTTTCGCCCGTCTTTTCCGGCGTCAGAAAGGAGATGAGACCTGATGGCTATGCCAAAACGCGAACCCACCAAGCTCGTCCCTGTGCCAAGCACGAGCATCATTCCCGAGCGTGATGTGGACAAAGCTCCGATTCTGGAATGCCGTCATCTGGGCATTGACTTCGGCGGCCTGACCGCTGTCAATGACTTCGATATGGCCATCGGCCGTACGGAGATTGCCGGCCTCATCGGTCCCAACGGCGCTGGCAAGACCACGGTCTTTAACCTTCTGACCAAGGTCTACCAGCCCACCCGCGGCAACATTCTGCTGGACGGCGTGTCCACGCAGAACATGAGCACGGCCCAGGTCAACAAGGCCGGTATCGCTCGAACCTTCCAGAACATCCGCCTGTTTGACAACCTGTCTGTGGAGGACAATGTCAAGCTTGGTCTGCATAATCACATCCACTACGGGATGTTCCAGGGCCTGTTCCGACTTCCCGGCTACTGGAAGGAAGAGCGCCGGGCTCATGAACGCGCGCTGGAGTTGCTGTCTATCTTTGATATGGAGGATATGGCTGGCGCCAAGGCGGGCTCTCTTCCGTATGGCGCTCAGCGCCGGTTGGAGATTGTCCGTGCCCTGGCTACCGAGCCTAAGCTGCTGCTGCTGGACGAGCCTGCGGCCGGTATGAATCCCTCTGAGACCGCTGAGCTGATGGAGAACATCGTCAAGATTCGCGATACCTTCCAAATTGCCATCCTGCTCATTGAGCACGATATGAGCCTGGTCATGGGTATCTGCGAAGGTATCTGTGTGCTGAACTTCGGACAGATCATTGCCAAGGGCAGCCCTGAAGATATCGCCAACAACCCGGTAGTCATTGAGGCATATCTGGGCAAGAAGAAGGAGGACACGGGATGCTGAAAGTTGAAAATATCAACGTCTACTATGGCAGCATCCATGCTGTCAAGGGCGTCTCCTTTGAAGTCCACCCCGGCGAAATCGTGACACTGATCGGCGCCAATGGCGCTGGCAAGAGCACGATTCTAAACACCATTTCCGGCCTGCTGCGAACGAAGACCGGCAGCATCACTTTCCTTGGGTCCAGTATCGCCCATACCCAGCCCCACATCATTGTCCGCCAGGGCTTGGCTCAAGTTCCCGAAGGCCGCCGTATTTTCCAGACCATGACGGTGCAGGAAAATCTGGAGATGGGCGCCTATACCCAGAAGCTGAATGTCGTTGCGGAGGAACTGGATCGCGTTTTTCGCCAGTTTCCCCGTCTGAAGGAGCGCCGCAAGCAGGTCGCCGGCACGCTGTCCGGCGGTGAGCAGCAGATGCTAGCCATGGGCCGCGCCCTAATGAGCCATCCAAAACTGCTGATGCTGGATGAGCCCTCCATGGGTCTGGCGCCCATTCTGGTAGAACAGATCTTTGAGATCATCCAGACTCTGCACCAGGATGGCACAACCATCCTCCTGGTCGAGCAGAATGCGCAGATGGCGCTATCTGTAGCATCCCGCGCCTACGTTTTGGAGACTGGCAACATCACTCTCTCCGGCACTGGTGCGGAGCTGACCCAGGATGACCGCGTCCGCAAGGCCTATCTGGGCGGATAAGAGATTGACTTTTCACCCGCAGAAGGGTATAATATTTGGGCTGCAAGACAGCCCACAAGCCCCCGTACCTCACCAGGATAGAGGGTCCGCCTCCTAAGCGGAATGTAGTGAGTTCGAGTCTCGCCGGGGGTGCCAAAAATGACCGCTGTAAGCCGTTTGACGGTTTACAGCGGTCATTTTTATTATTATGTCACTTAGAGAGAACGCCCTTTGCCTGCGCTGGACCGCTGCGCGGGTTTTTAAGGGACCTTGATGCCGGGACTTGGAAACATAGGAGCAGACATATGGCAAAATGAGAGTGCCATGCGGAGCCACGAGGGCTGCATGGCGCGCAGTGCCGGCATACCCTAACTGGCTTGTATTACAATATCTAAGGAGGTAGCACTCTACACACTCCTGAAGAGCGTCAGCATGCAATACTAATTCATCACCGAAGGGAGAATGCAAAATGATACGGGTACATATTCGATGCATATGGGGATCCTTTTATACTGCTCTGTCTCGTCGTGTCATTCGTCCTGGCCGTACTGGTGGCCAGACCGCAGAGTTTGCCACTGGATCAGCTGCGCGAGTTGGAACCGTCCGAACTTCAGAGCCGATTTGGGCTGCCGGAAGCGGCAGTCAGAGACGAGATCCTGGGTCGGTACGCCGCCCGGGTCCTGCTCCCGACACTCGTGACCAAAAACTCGACTGCGATTTTGCTTGCAGCAGTTCTGGGGTCATATCTGGTGGGCAGATGCCTGGCCCGGCCGGTACAGATGGAACAATACGCGGGCAGTTCCCGCACAGTCATCGCACTGCGGTAATACTTCACCGTCCTTGTCTGCGGCCTAGTTTTCTCGATTTTGCTGCTGGGGACGGTACTGCTCCTCTACGCGCGGGAGGGGATGGCCCTGCTCGGCCCCGGCCTCTGGCAGGCGCTGCGGCCCATGCTGGGCTGGCAGAGTTTCTTCGACGCTGCGGGCACAAAACCTTTGTATCATCATTGCCACCTGGGCTCTAGTAGCCGGGTCCTGAGGACTGAGTGTGGTGCCGCTGGCGCCTCCGATGATGCCCTCTGCCACACACCAGGCCATGGCCTGCTGGGCGTATGCACTGACAGTATCCGCATCGGCGTAAGTGTCCATATTCCCGGAGGCGCCGGGGCTGCCCGCACACCGCCACAACATGGTGGCCAGCTGCTCCCGAGTGAGGGGACTGTCCATGTCAGAGCCGTCGGAAATACCGGTTTTCACAGCCCATTGCCGTCCAGAATCGTACCAGGTAGAGCCTACAGTGGTATCCACGCCTTCCAATCGTGCCAGAACAGTGACAATCATAGCCCGGGTCATGGGTTGGTCAGGAGCAAAGACATGCTCCGCTACCCCAGCAAACAGACCGTTGTCAACGGCGAACCGCACCGCCTGCGCATACCAAGCCTCCTCCTTTACATCGGAAAAGAAAGGCTTCTCCACTTTGGCGTCTATGGAAAGGAGCACTCGGGCAAATACATCCCCCACATACAGGGTATCCCCGCTGCAAAGCAGACTCCGGGGAGAGACGAGAGATGTGCCGCTGCGGTTCGAGGAGAGCAACGTGGTAACATAACCCTCCCGGATGGCGCGCACCGCTCCATTGCCGGTGTCAGCCACATATACCGTTCCGTCTGTGCCCACCGCAATTCCCTGAGGAGAGGCAAACTGGGCCAGTTCCACTGGCCCGTTGAGATACCCGCCCCCATAGGCCTCGTCTCCGTCGGGGGCAATCCCGGCCACCAAGGTAGCCTCTCCGTCCTCAAGAGCCACGATCCTGTGGTTGCCGGTGTCGGCCACATACAGGACCCCGTTTGCCCAGCACAGGCCCGTGGGGCCGGAAAACTGCACTTGCTTCAGATCGCCCAGGGCGCAGCCCTCCTCGCCTCCGGCATAGGTTGTTACATTTCCATTTTCATCCATGACGCGGATGACATCATTTCCGGTGTCAGCGATGTACACCATACCATCCTCGTCCACCGTCAGGCCCGTGGGGGTGTCAAAGACGGCCATTTCTCCCGTTTGATTGCAGAAGCCAGCCTCTCCGGTCCCTGCGGCAGTATAGACGCGCCCCTGATCCAGGTTGACATAACGCAGCACATGGTTTCCGGCGTCAGACACCAAAAATCCGCCCATATAGGGCATGATAGCCCAGGGTTCCGAGAAGGCTGCCTCGCCAAACGGGCCGTCGTTGTATCCCGCCACTGGCTGGCCGGAGAGGTCGGTAACCTGGGTGCGGCCAGCCAGGAGGGAAGCCTCCCCATTTTCCACCGTCCAGATAGCCCGGTGGTAGGTATCTGTGACATACAGGACGCCCTCCACCATGGCCATACCGGAGGGGGCGATGGCGGCGCCGGCTGCACCTGCGGCCTGGGCGGACATGCCCAGGGAAAGTACCAGAGCAGCGCCGCTCAGGAGAGATAGAAGTCGTTTCATCATCATCACGCTTCCTTTGTTTTAGGATTCTGCAATACCGTCCAGCAGAAAAATTTCAAATTTTTGAGCCTTCCCTTTGAGAACAATGCCGTCCCCCAGAGAGGTCACCTTGATGCGGTCTCCCAGGCGGTTAACCACCTCCCGGCTGATATAAATCTTCCCCGCCGGGGCGTTGGCTTCCAGCCGGGCGCTGGTGTTTACGGTGTCCCCGATGGCGGTGAAGTCCATGCGCATCTCGGCTCCAATGTTGCCCACTACGGCGCTGCCGCAGTGAATGCCGACGCCGAAGGATACCGTCCGGCCGAACTTTTCCATCAGCTCCTGGGACAGGGCCTTGGAGCCCTCTACCATGTCCAGCGCCGCCTTGCAGGCATTCATCACATAGTCCTCCTGCTGGATGGGGGCATTCCAGATGGCCATGGTGCAATCTCCGACGAACTTGTCCAGGGTGCCGTGGTTTTTCATGATGCACTCGGTGGTGAGGGTGAGATAGCGGTTGAGGATCGACACCACCTCCTGGGGGGTGAGCACCTCGCTCATGGTGGTAAAGCCGCGAATATCCACAAAGAGGACTGCAATATCGCAGAGCTTGCCGCCCAGTCCCAGGGCGTCGGTGCCCTCTTTGAGCAGCTCCCCCACGATCTCCGGGGCTACGTAGCGCTTAAATGTATTGGAGATTTTTCGCTTTTCCAGCGCCGCCTGGACGTAGTTGAAGGCAACGGCCCCTACGAAAAAAACAGTGACGGTGAGAGCCAGCCACAGGGGATGGAGGACGAAACCCGCTGCGTACAAAGCCTTGCAGGCCAGGATGCTGCCGCCCGCCACTGCCAGCCACACCGGGATGGCCCAGCGGAGCCTTTGCCTCAGGAAGAACCACAAGCAGGCCGCCGACAGGAGGAAGAGCACAGCCAGCTGTATTCCGACCTTTCCCTCTGCCTTAAAGTCCTGGCGGAGCATCTGCTGGATGACGTTGGCCTGGTACTCCACCCCATACATCAAAGAAGCCCGGTCCACGGCCGTGGTCACATAGTCCGAAAGACCCGCGGCGTAGGGGCCGATGAGGACGATGGCGCCGTCAAAAAGCTCCGCAGGGAAGTCTCCGCTTAATAGGTCGCTGACCGAGATGCCCTCGTAAAAGCCCCCGGGCAGGGCAGAGA
Organism: uncultured Oscillospiraceae bacterium; assembly: GCA_944385195.1. Classification (GTDB taxonomy): domain Bacteria; phylum Bacillota; class Clostridia; order Oscillospirales; family Oscillospiraceae; genus RUG11142. Next base: position 11,836 of record CALWWH010000211.1, read on the forward strand.
AATCCACATAGAACCGATGCAGACTGTCAGTTGGTACGTCCAGGGTCTCGGGCAGCCCGTGGGCGGCGGCATACTTCTGGTAGATGGCGTAGGCAAAGGAGGGGATGGTGCGGCCGTCGGGCAGGTCGATCTCCAAAATCCCGTGGCGCAGCACCCCGTCTTGGTCATACATGGCGTTGATATGGCCCTGGGTCGTGACGGCCTTCAGGGCCTCATAGGGCTCTTCGTAGGAGAGAACCGCGTAGTCCTTGAGGTAAAAGTTCCCCGTGTCCTCGGTGACCAGCTCGGTGCCGAAGTTGGCCATGGAGGCAGTCACTACATTGCCGTATGCCCCAGCAGCCTCGGCAAGGTATGCGTCCAGTTCCGGGTCAGTCTCCCCTGTGTACAGCACGTCTACGCCAATGGCGGCGGGGCGGCTATTCGGGTCAGCGTTCAGCGCTTCGATGGCCATGGCCATCACATCCCGGCCCCAGGTCTGATAGGGGCCGATGTCCTCCATGGCCCGGTCGTCGATGCCGACAACAAAGATGGTGCCGCCCAGGGCTTTGGGAGTCTGGTAGAGGCTGTCGGAAAGCATCTGGTCGGGGCTGTAAAAGACCCCCAGGGCCGCCAAAGCGGTGAATATCCCCGAAAAGAGCAGGCAGACCAGGGCTTTTCGGAAGGGTTTTTGTCTCATGGGGCCTCCTATTCGTCAGGGAGTCGGAGCCGTTTCACCGCTGGAGTCGGCATCGACAGAAATCTGGCCGGCATTGGAGCCGTCTACGGTTCCGCCGGTTTCCAGGGATACAGTCCCTGCATAGGTGGAATTGCTGACGGTAACGCTGCCGGTATAGGTTCCGTTGTTGGTGAAGGTGCCGCCCACGGCAATCTGCCCGCAGTTGATAAGCTCAGCACCGGCTTCGTTAGACAGGGCGCCGCCTGCTTCAATGGCGATGGTGTTATACTGCCCGTCGACAGAGCAGGCATAGGTTCGGATTATCCCGTTGTTATGGATGGTGCCGCCTCTTGAGATGGTGATCGCTCCTGCACTCGGGGAGCCATCGCCATTGCCGCAGCTCATCCAGCCGTGGTTGGTTATGCTGCCGTGTACCAGGATTGTGCCGAAGTTGTTGATGCCCGCGGTGTTATAGCCGCTGTCCTGGGTGCTGTTGACGATGCTGCCGCCCGCCTCCACGGTCAGAGTTCCTCTGTTGGCAAGCCGGGTGTCTTCTCCGCTGATGGTGAGGGTGCCGCTGTTGGTCAAACTGTTGTCATTGCTGAGCACTCCGCTTGCGAGGGCAATGGTACCGCTGTTGCCAATCATGCCGCTGTTGGTAAAGTCGTTGGTGATACGAATCTCGCTGCCAGCAGCGTTTTCAATCAGACCGGCATTCTCAGTGCCGAAGGTCCCGAACTCGATCGTTCCGTTGTTGCTCAGAGTCCCGCTGTTGGTAAACAGCCCTTCCTGCACCCTCAGGGTCGTGTGCTCCGGAACCATCACCGTCTCTCCGGTCGGAATGGTGACCTCTCCCCTCCGGGCTATGGTAACTGTCTGGTACGTGTTCAGAAGATCTTGCAGCTGGATGTGTGTAATAGAAGTAGACACGGTATGGTCTACAGCAGGCTCAGGTTCCTCGGGTTCGGGCTCGGGCTCGGGGTCGGGCTCGGGCGTCGGTACGGGCTCCGGCGTCGGTACGGGCTCCGGCGTCGGTACGGGCTCAGCGTTCCAGCCCGGTTCGGGCCGGGGCGCTGCAAACTGGGGGGCCTGGCTGATCGTGTCAGGCAGAGTCCCAATCTGCTGTGCGATGTGGTCCAATTCGGTTTGAGCCAGGGCCTCATCCTGGGCCAGCTGCTCCTGCGCCCCGGCAGCAATGTCCGTCACAGGCAGATCCGTGCTGGCTGCCACCCGCTGTTGCAGTTCCGGGTCCTTCTGCAGCTCCACCGCCGCGAAACCTGGGATGTCCGAGACCGTCAGCGCTCGGATTGTTACCCGCCAGTTGTCTTCTCCATCCGGTAAAGACGTGCCGGTCTGGCCCGCCTCCACCACGGTAGTCTGCATACCCCCGGAGGAGGAGGGAGTCTTGGTGGAGACCTCCACCTTGCCGTCATAAATGCTCACGGCTGAGGTGGTGCTGCTCACCACCTCTACCACACCGGAAGTGCCCCGAATACCGGTAACCATGGTCGAGGTACGAATGCTGAGGCTCTCGCTGGAGGAAAGGGGCGCCTTCACATTAAAAAAGAGTTTTCCGGAGGAAACCAGCAGTTCCAGCTTGGTGCCGCTCTTGCGGACCTCCACTTGGGTGCTGGCGTCCAGCTTCACCACCTTGGAGCTGTCCAGGGTGACATAGGCATAGCTCTTGTCCTCGGTGGAGAGGACATAGCCATTATAGAGCTTCATATCCTCTCGCACCGACAGCGTCTTGCCGCTGCTGTTTTTCAGCCTCACAGTACCCTCCGTAGCAGTAAGGCGCAGGTCTGCCCCCGAGGCGCTGTCCGCCAGGGCGAAGATCCCCATGGCAGGAGCCAGCACCAGGGCAAGGCATAGGGTAGCCAGCAGCCTGACAAACCAGGATTGTTTTCTCATAGCAATACCTCCTCGCCGCCCCGTCCAAAGCGAACGTTGGCATATTGGGTTCGGACCGCCGTCTCCAGCGCCAGGAGCTGCGAATCGGTCCGTTTGGGGTCGTGGTGAATCAGTAGGGTCTGCCGCGCCCCGCAGGCACGGGCGATCTGTGCGCTGCGGGGGATGGTGGAGTGTCCGAAACCCCGGGTGTGGGAGTATTCCTCCTGCGTGTACTGGGCGTCCAGCAGCAGCAGGGTGCAGCCCCGGGCAAAGGCACAGAAATCCTCAGGGGCGTCAGACTCCGGCTCATAGTCAGTGGCGTAAACCACTGAGACGCCATCCAGGGACAGTTTGTAGATGCTAGAGCCGCCGGGGTGGCATGACTCCATCGTCTCCACTGCCACCGGCCCAATGGAAAAGGCCGGCGGCACGTCGTGGAAGGACAGCTCCGCTCCCATGCTGCCAGTGTCCACCGGCCAGAGCGGAGGGGACATCAGTGCCTCGATCTGTGCCCGGGCAGTGCGCTCCTGCCGTGTCCTCAGATAGATGCCGCAGGTGACGGTTGGGTCAAACAGGGGCGGAAACACGGGAAATCCCATGAGATGGTCCACATGGCTGTGGGTGATGAGCAGGGTACAGCGCTTTTCTGGAAAGAAATTATCCCAGTCCCGACCGGAGAGGCCCGTGCCTGCATCCAAGATGATGGTCTCGCCGCCCGCCCGGAGCAGCACGCAGCTGGTAGCTCCGCCGAAGCGGACAAATTCCGGCCCATGGACCGGCAGCGTACCCCGGACGCCCAGCAGCCTCATCTGCATCGTGTGGTGCATGGTAATTCCTCCTTCCGGCCTTAGTTGGAGCTGACATTGGTGAGGTTCAGATGGTTGATGCGCCGCAGGGCGATGAGGTTCACCGCGACGGCAAAGACCGCCATGATGGCGCAGGCCAGCAGACAGGCCAGCAGATTTGGAGAGCGGACATAGTGCTCCGCTCCTGCCTCGATGACCCGCACATCGATATAGGCCATGGCTACGCCGAACAGGCAGCCCGCGATCAGGCCCAGGAGGATGAGCACCACGTTGTCCTTGTATACATAAGCTTTGGTCTGGGCCATGGTATATCCGTTGACCCGCATGACCGCCAGTTCCCGGGCCTTGCGGGAGATGTACATGGTGATCTGGTTGAGCAGCACCAGCACAGACATCACCGCCGACAGGGCGGTACACACGGCGATGACCATGTCCAGCTCTCCGCCGGAACGCGCATATTGGCTGTTGTCCCGCAGCCAGAGGAAGCCGTCCATTGACTGCACCGACCCTTCCAAGGCGGACACATCCCCTTGCAGCAAGAACACACTGATGTCGGCTGCCTCTCCCATGACCTGGGCGTAGTAGGTCTCGCTGGTCACCAGCTGATGGTAGGGCAGGTAGTGCTCCATGACCCCGGAGACAGTGGCGGCGTGGGCCTGGCCGTTTTCGTCCATCAATTCAACGGTGCTGCCGGGAGCCAGATCCAGTTCCTCCGCCGCCCGGCGGGACACCAGAACCCCATCCTCTGGAACGGTCAGCGCCTCCCCGGTGTGGATATCCCTCAGCCAGATGAAACCGTCGAGCGTTTGGGTATCGGGCACAGCTACCACGTGAGCGCTCTCCCAGCGTCCGCCCTCTACCCGAACGTTTTTCAGCTTGTCCTGGATGAGCGTATGCCGGATGCCCTCCTGCTCCAGCAGCTGGGCAAAGTCGTCCACCGAACCTGTTTGACTGTCCACCACCAGGCGGTAATCGTAATCGGCGCACTGGGTAAAGTGGGTATCCAAAGCGTTCTGAATGCCCAGCTTCATGGAGAAACAAGCCACCAGCAGCGCGGTGCAGCCCATAACACCAACCATAGTCGTGGCCATGCGGCCCTTGTCGCTGAGGACGTTTTTTACCATGGTGCGGGAGTAGAGGTTGAGCTTTTTATAAAAACCCCATTTTTCAAAGAAGAGCCGCTTGCCTCGGGCAGGGGCCTCGCCCCGGAGCAGATCCACCGCCGGCTCCCGCACAAGTTTGGTACAGGTGAGCAGCGTGGCTGCTAAGAATACCACC
>CALWWH010000212.1 GCA_944385195.1 uncultured Oscillospiraceae bacterium
GCGAGACTCTGCTGGGCCGCCATGCGGGAGAGCTTGCGGGCGTGCTCTGCGCTCTCGGGGCCGCCGGAGCGATTGGGGCCGCCGGACTGCATGGAGGCGCGGTGCACCAGGCCGTCTGCGGCCGGTGTTTGCAGCAGAGAGATGACCTTGGAGCCGCCGCCGGACTGACCGAAGATCATGACGTTGTCGGGATCGCCGCCGAAGTTGGCAATGTTGTCGTGAATCCATTGCAGCGCAGCGACCATATCCGCCAGACCGACATTGGCGGAGTTTTCGTACTCAGGGCCATACTCGGACAGATCCAGATAGCCCAGAACGTTCAGCCGGTGGTTGAGGGAGACGACAACCACATCGCCAAAGGCGGAGAGATTCTCGCCGTCGTAGGCCAGCAGCTCCACAGAGGAGCCGGAGAACCAGCCACCGCCGTGCAGCCAGACCATGACAGGGCGCTTGGCGTTCTTGTCAAGGCTCTGGGTCCAGATGTTCAGATACTGGCAGTGCTCATTTTGCGGATAGAAATAGTGCGGCACCGTGAACTGGTCGTGGGGGACAGGGGTGTTCAGCTCGGAGCAGACGTAACCAAACTGGAACGCCTCCTTGACGCCCTCCCAGGGCTGGACCTCCTCCGGCATGTGGAAGCGTTTGGCATCGGCGTACTTGATGCCGCGGAAAATATAGGTGCTGTCGATCTTCAGACCGCGCACTTTACCATATTTGGTCTCGGCGACAGGATCGTTGTAGGTTGTGAGCACCTGGCTGGTGAGTTTCTTCATATACATAGGGCGAAGTCCTCCTTAAATGCTCTGACGGGGGCCGCCGCCGAAGGTGCTGGTGGGACGGCGGGCGCCGCCGAAGTTCATGCCCTTGGGCGGGATGGCTTCCATCAGCTCGTCGTCGTGGTGGCACTCCAGGCGGGTTTCGGCATCGAAAATCATGCAGGCGCCGTTCTCAGCGTTGGCAGCAGGCCACACGGGCAGTCCGGGATGGTTGGGGTCGCCGGTGTAGGCAAAGGCCACCCATGCGCCGGTCATCTGATCTTGCAGCTGCTCGGAGACGCCGGGAATATAGGACGCCTCAAGGTAGTTGGCGTTGTGGAACATGTAGGCCTCTTCGGCGTTGTGCCAGGGGATGGTGCCGCTGTTGAGCGGGCACTCGAGGTTAAATAGCCAGTTCCACGCGGGGGCGCAGCCTTCAGCGGCACGCTTATTGCAGAAGTCGCGGTGGGCCACACGCATGCCCTGGTTGGTGAACAGACAGTCAACCAGCTTGGCCTTGGGATAGGCCTTCTTCTGGGCGGCCATGACCGCATCGGCGGCGTCGCCGTAGATCTTGCGGATCAGGGCCTCAACCTGCTCCTCAGGCCAGTCGTTCTTGGACCCCTCAGCGTAGACGTTGTTGTAGTTTTGATCGAACTCGCCCAGGACGGAGCCGACCAGCATGGGGATGTTTTTGGTCTGCTCACAGAAGGGGTTGAGCATACCGGAGCCCAGATAGAACTCATCATCTCTGACCGGCCCCCAGCCCACGCGCATACCCGTGGTGGCGGACAGCTCGGCAGAGGCCTTCTGGGCCGCGCGGGCCAGCTTATAGTAGGGGATGGTCTCAATCTCTTTGATGTCAGTGATGCCCAGCTCAGCCACGACCGCTGCGCCCAGTGCCTGAGACTGCTCAGGGCGTGTTTCACGGCCGCCGGTGCTCAAGCCGGATTGAATGACCGCCTTGTGGAACAGGCCAAAGGCGCTGGGGGTGTGCAGCAGAGCGTGAACCTTGCCGCCGCCGCCGGACTGACCCATGATGGTGACATTGTCAGGGTCGCCGCCAAAGCCGGCGATGTTGTCGTGAATCCACTGCAGGGCGGCCACCAGGTCGGCGGTGCCCAGGTTGGCGGTGTACTTGTACTCCTCGCCATAGGCCGAAAGATCCAGATAGCCGATGCAGTTGAGGCGGTGGTTGAGGGAGACGACGACCACGTCGCCGAAGGCAGACAGCTCATGGCCATCGTAGGCGTACAGCTCGATCGAGGAGCCGGTGGCGAAGCCGCCGCCGTGAATCCAAACCATGACCGGACGCTTGGCGTCGGACTCGATGTGCTGCGTCCAGATGTTCAGGTAGTGGCACTCCTCGTCCTGGATGTAGTGATAGTGGGGGACATTATACTGGTCGTGGGCGATGGGGGTGTGGATCTCCGGGCAGACGGGGCCATAGATGATCGCTTCCCGGGTGCCCTCCCAGGGCTCCACCGGCTGCGGCATCTGAAACCGCTTTGCCTGGGCATACTGCACACCGCGGAAGAGGAAGGTGCCCTCTTCCCACAGACCGCGAACCTTACCGGCGCGGGTCTCGACCACGGGGTAATCCGGGTTGGAGATGACCGAGCGGGTCAATTTTCTTGGATACATGTTGTTCCTCCTTATGCTTCGTCGGGATAGATGGCGCTGTGGCGGATGGGCAGCCAGTCCTTGATGGCCTTACGCAGGGTGAGATCCCAGAAATCCCACTCGTGACCATAGCCCTCGACCTCTTCGTAGAAAACGTCGTAGCCCAGCTCGGTCAGATAGTCGCGACAGGTGCGCATCCCCTCGAGGGTGAAGTCCTTATCGCCGACGGTCAGGAACATCTTGGGCTTTTCTTTGCCCTCTTCCACGTTCTTCTTTGCCTGGCCCCAGGGGTCGCGGCCATCGTCGCGGCGCTTGAGCATGGTTGGGCGGGCCTGGGCAGGGTCGCTGCCCGCGCCGGACATGCACAAGGCGGCGGCATACTTCTCCGGGTGCATCATCGCGCACTTAAAGGTACCGGCTCCGCCCATGGACAGACCAGCCACGAAGTTGTCCTCGCGCTTGTCGGAGAAGGGGAAGAAAGCCTGGCACAGCTTGGGCAGTTCGTCAACGACGTAGCTGAAGTACTTTGCACCGCGCTCGTCGGGATCGTCGGTATAGCCGGCGTTGAAGTCGGCGGGCATGACCACAGCCAGTTTGTGGTCATCGGCATAGCGGACAATGTTGGAGAAGTTGACATAGTCGCTGTCATCGCCGGAGCCGCCGTGCAGCAGCCACAGGACCTGGTACTTCATGCCGGGTACGTAGACATTCTCGCGGCCGTTCATGCGGTCAGCGAAGGATGCCGAGGGCAGGCAGATGGTGACATTGGTCTGCATACCCAGGGTCTGAGACAGGAAATTCATCTTAATTACTGCCATGGTAAGGTAACTCCTTTCAAAATCTGGTTTCTTCAGAGAAAAGGACGCGTTGTCGGGTTATGCTTCGTCGGGATAGATGGCGCTGTGGCGGATGGGCAGCCAATCCTTAATGGCCTTGCGCAGGCTCAGATCCCAGAAGTCCCACTCGTGCTGGTAGCCCTCGACCTCCTCGTAGAAGACGTCGTAGCCCAGCTCCTTGAGGTGTTCGTAGGAGGTCAGCGTGTCGGGATGGGCGCCGACATCGGCGGTGCCGACGGTCAGGAACAGCTTGGGCATCTGCACGCCGGTCTTGATGACGGTCTCTGCGTAGTTCCAGGGATCGTTGATACCCTCCAGGGGCACGCCGAACTTGGGCTGCGGGGAATGGGGCTTGCCGCCGTTGCCGCCGGGGCCGCGCAGACAGCCGCTCATGCAAAGGGCGGCGCTGTACATCTCCGGATGAGCCAGCGCGCACTTGATGGTGCCCATGGCGCCCATGGACAGACCAGCGATGAAGTTGTCCTCCCGCTTGTCGGAGAAGGGGAAGAAGCTGCGGCAGATCTGAGGCAGCTCCTCTGTGACAAAGGAATAGTACTTCGCACCGTTGGGATCGTCGGTATAGCTGGCGTTGTAGTCTGCGGGCATGACTACGGCCAGCTTGTGATCATCAGCATAGCGGACAATGTTGGAGAAGTTGACGTAGTCGCTGTCGTCGCCGGAGCCGCCGTGCAGCAGCCACAGGACCTGGTATTTCATGCCGGGTACGTAGATATTCTCGCGGCCATTCATGCGGTCAGCGAAGGATGCCGAGGGCAGGCAGATGGTGACATTGGTCTGCATACCGAGAGCCTGTGAGAGGAAGTTCATTTTGATCACAGCCATGTGAGATCACTCCTTAAATATATTTATGGGCTTGTTTCACAAGAACGAGCTGCGCACAATTACGCCGCTTGTTCAGCCTGACAAAATCATACCATGCCATGGCAGGAGCGTCAAGGCGGTAACAGGACAAGTGATGACTGTAAAATCGGGACAAAAACAGGCTTGTTATTTCGACGAAATTCGACTATAATATTTACCAATTGGCAGAATCGAAAACTGCACATCCTATATCAGTGGGGAGGTGAAGCCATGGCGGAAAAATGGGAGCAGATTGCCCCTTTATTTGAAGCGGTGCGGCAGGCGGTGCTCATCCTTGAGCAGGACCGTGTGGTCTATCGCAACCCGGAAGCAGTCCAGCGGCTGCGGAGCCTGAGCGATCAGCAGGCGCTGACATTGCAGGAGGGCCCGGCGACATTGCAGGGCAGTGCCTGGCAGGTGCATATCCGACAGTGGGAAACTTGCCGGGTGATGACGCTGGAGCAGACCGACGCGGCCCCAGCGCTCTGCACGCAGCTGCTGGATGTGATAGCCCAGAGCCTGCGCCAGCCCCTGGGCAACGCCATGGCAGTGGCGCAGACGCTCTTTCCGCGGCTGCTGGAGTGGGAGGACCCGAAGGTTGCCCAGCAGATGGCGGTCATGGACCAGAGCTTTTATCAGATGCTGCGCCTGGTAAGCAATCTCTCCGACGTGTCGGATTACCTCTCCGGCCAGATAGAGCTGCGGCGCAGAGCGGTGGACGTGGTGGCCTGGTTTTCATCTCTGGAGGAGAAGCTGACCGATTACTGCGCCGACAAACAGGTCACGCTCAGGAGGGAGCGCCCCGAAAAGAGCTGCATCATCTATGCGGACATCACCCAAGTGGAGCGGGCGCTGGTGCATCTGGTCTCTAATGCGCTTAAGTTCACCCCTGCCGGCGGCCAGATTACACTCCGGCTGGAGGTCGGCGCCACACAGATTCGATTGCAGGTGCTCGACGACGGCGAGGGCATCGATCCTGCGGTGCTGGAGACCCTTTACTGGCGCGCGGTCAGCCGTGAGGCGCTGGGTGACCCGCGGTGGGGCGTGGGCTTGGGGATGCAGCTGGTGCGTCAGGTGGCGATGGCCCACGGCGGCGCTGTAGTGGCACAACGCCGTGCCGAGGGAGGCACTTGCGTCACAATCTCGCTGGAGCGTACGGCCCCACCGGATATCCTCTCGAGCCCCACGCTGGGATTTTCCTACAACAGTGGCTTTGACCCCATTTTGCTGGGCCTGTCCGATGTGCTGCCGGCCTCCTCGTTTAGTGGATTGTGGAAAAAACAATCAAGATAAAAAAATCCCCTGCTGCACACTTGGTCTGGTGCAGCGGGGGGATTTTTTTAATATGCGGAGTAATCGGTGTCGATCTCGTAGCCCATGGCGTTTTCCTTCAGACCGTTGATGACGGCGTTGATGTTTTTCTGATAGATGAAGAACTCAGCCTTGCCATCGATGACCATGGCGTAGTCTCGATCGTTGATGGGGATCAGCTCCATCACGGAGGTCGTGCCATCGGACAGGTTGATGGTAAAGGTGACGTCAGGTTCAGCGCTCAGGTCGCTTCCCTCGGGGATGAAATCGATGATCCGCATGTTGAGCATCCGGACGAACAGGCGTCGGCAGTTGGTCTCGTCCAAAGCCTCTCCATTGATGGTGGCGTCGATGGTCTTGATGGTGTTGCCGGCGTCATTGGTGCGCTCGCCGTGGGTCATGTGGATCTCGTAACTCTCCTCCAGCTCATCAAAGAGGTTGGAGAAGCGCTCGGTATTGAACTCAAACTTCAGGCTCTCGACCTCGGTGATGTTGTAGATCCAGCCCACGCGGATGAAGAGCTCGATGGGCAGGACCTCGGTCCAGGTTACAGTCGCGCTCTCGATGATCAGGACGGTGTAGGTGCCGTTGATCATGGCGTAGGTGTACATTTCATTCTCGCAGGTGTCGCCGATCAAAAGGTCCAGGAACTCGCCGTTGACATCGGTCATCTCCAGACGGGCCGGGGTATCAAAGCCGTACTCAGCGAACTGGGATTGAGTGATATCGAAGAGAATCTCGACCTTTTTGATGGGCGCGACAACGTCCATGACCTGCTTTTTGAAGACATCATCATTGACAGAGCCCTGATAGGGAGAGGTCATCACGTACTGGCTGGAGATGACATTGTACTCGTTGGTTCCGTCGTAGTCGCGGAAGACCTCAATGGTTGTGCCGTCGCGCTTGCCCAGACGGATCCAGTTGATCTTCTCATAGATGTCCTCGTTCTCATAAGTAGGGAAGAGGTTTGCGTCGCGGTATTGCAGCTCCTCCCGGGTCATCAGCTGCACAGAGTAGCTGCCGATGATGTAGACATTGTTGGAGTCTGCGGTCTTGCAGTAGTAGTTTTGGTCGACAACTGTCTGCTTGCCGAAGTAGAGTTCTGTCGTGGTGCCGTCGCTATAAGAGCAGCGGACGGTGTACCAGGGCTCTGCCAGACCATAGGCCTCCAAGTCCGCGGCGTTTTCTTCCACAATGCCCTTGGCGCTCACGCGGGAGACGGTGTAGAGCAAAGAGCGGAACAGGGAGTTGTCGTAGGTGAAATACTCCGTTGCAGGGGTGACCTCGTAGTGATAGCTGCCATCCTCGGCCAGCGAGACGTCCACGCGGAAGCCCTCGCCCTCGGCGGGCAGGAACTCCATGGCGGTCAAATCCTCATAGTTGCGGTCGATGATGTAGACGGTTTCACCAGAGGTGGAGATGATGGGGCTTTCGGCGTCTTCAGGCTCTTCAACCGGGGTCTTGTCAGGGACAAGAAGAGTGAAGATCACCAGTGCCAGGGCCACGACTACGATGATCGCGGCGCAGATCAGGATTGGCTTCAGGCTTTTCATTACAGATGTCGCCTCCGGACCCAGATCACGACACCCAGAGCCAGGGTGCCCAGCGGCAGGATGATGATGAGCAGCCAGAACAACACGGTGACCTGCCAGCCGGAGATGGTCAGGGCCGTGGAGCTGTACTCACGGGCATTGACGATTACGCCGTCCTCGTCGTTGTTGATCATGTTCATCAGGGAGACAAAGTACTTGCTGTTGATGAAAGAGTCGTCGCCCAGGGTGGAGTCGTCCACAAAACCAGCGTTGGCAAACAGCACGTAAGAGGAGTGGGTGTTGAGATTGGAATCGTAGCTGATCTCACTGGTCAGGACCATCAAATTAAAGGGGCCGACGGGATCGCCGGTCTCCTGGCCCATGTTGGTGGAGTCCAGGGTGCTGCTGAGGCTCTTGGAATAGGCCCTGTTGGAGGAGGTCATCAGGACCTGGGTGGTTTTCCAGTCGTCGGTGGTAAAGGTCACGTCGATACTGCGGCCGGCGGGGATGATGCAGTAGCCGGCGGCCAGGTGGTCGGTGATCCCCTCAACGACGTTGATGTTGGGCAGCAGGTAGGTGGGGTAACCGCCCAGGCATTGATAGCTGTCTAGGACGATCTCATCGTTAAATTTGGCGCCCCAGGACTCGAGGAACAGTTCCAGGCGGGGAAGCTCGGGGGTGTTGCTGGCGTAGAAGACCAGCAGCGCACCGTCATTGTTCAGGAACTCTTCAATGACCTCGATTTCCGTGGTCTCGTAGTCGCTCTGCGGCTGGTTGATGATCAGCACATCGACATCCTCGGGGATGGGCTCGCCGGACATCAGGGTGACGTTGGTCAGCTCATAGTTGCTGGTCTTGAGCAGAGAGTCCATCTCCTCCATGGTGGTGATCTCCTGGTGACCGCCGATGTAGGCCGCCTTGGGCACCTTGTCGGCGATGACGTAGAGGATGGCGGAGGTCAGGTTCTGCTCTGCCTTCAGGCCGACCAGGTAGGTGTTGCCGGAGTCATCGGACTGGAACTCATACAGGTCTGAGGGGGACAGGCGCTTATAGCGCTTGCTGCCTTCGATGACCAGGTCGCCGGTGGACAGGTCGCCCAGGGCGTTGTACTTATCCCACAGAGCGGGGTTGAGGTTGGCGTCGATGTACTGGACAGTAAACTTGCCCTCGGACAGGATCTCGTAGCGGCGCAGGACCTCACGGATCTGGTACAGGGTGTCGTTTTCTTCGTAGTTGATCTCGGCGCTCAGGACGGTACAGGTGATGGGCTCCTCCAGCGTGCGGAGCATCTGGGAGGTCTCCTCAGTGATCTCGTACAGATCCGAGCCGGTCATGTCCAGCTGGAGCATGAAGCGGTCGGACAGGTAGTCGAACAGGAAGTTGACGGCAATGACGGCGATGGTCACCATGACGACAGTCAGGATGGCGATCAGGCCGATCTGATTGCGGCGGGACTTGCCGGAGCCGACCGCATTCTTCTTCTGCGCTTTTTTCAGCGCCTTATTCTGCTTAGCATCCATGGTGGTCGTGCCTCCTTAGCTCCAACGCTTCTTCTCAAGGACCCGCACGGTGAAGAACAAGAACAGGCCCGTGATGCTGATGTAGTAGATAAAATCGGAGAAGGAGAAAATTCCTCTCGTGAATGCGTCATACCGGCGGAAGATGGAGAACCAGTAGACGAAGTTTTTGATCAGGGCGGAGTTTGCGATCTGATACAGGTAGTCGAACAGATACATGGCGATAAAGGCAGCCAAAGAGGCCACGCAGGCCACCAGCTGGTTCTGGGTCAGGGAGCTGATAAAGCAGCCGATGGAGATGTAGCAGGCAGCCACAGCGATGATGGCGATGTAGTTGCCGACGATGGTGTAGCCGGCGGGATGACCAAAGGTGGCCACGACCAGCACAAAGATCAGCGTGAAGGCCAGGGGCACCAGGAACACGGTCAGCGCCGCAAAGAACTTACCCATGACGATGCCGGACAGACGCACCGGGGAGGTCAGCAGCAGCTGATCGGTCTTCTGCTTATAGTCTTCGCTGAAAGACCGCATGGTCAGGATGGGAATGACGAAAATCATGACGTAGGTCATGAACTGGAACACCATCTCCACCCGGGAAGAGGCGGAGTAGATGCAGGCGATAAAGAAATAAATGTTGATGACGATCAGAAAGGCCGCCACAAACACAAATCCCAGGGGCGAAGAGAAATACGCCCGCAGATCACGCTTATAAATGGCACTCATTGTTTCGTTTCCTCCTGTGCGGCCGGGGCCTCGGCGGTGTTGGCTCTCTTCTCAGGGCGGGTCTTGGGCTTGTTCTCGGTCAGGCGGACGAAGACCTCCTCCAGGGTCAGATCCTGGTTCATCAGGCGCAGGATGGGGAAGCCTGCCTGGGCCAGGGTGAAGAAGATGGGCTTGCGGACATCCACATTCTCGGCGGATTCGACCAGGTACTCAAAAGCGCCCGGCTCGGACTCGATGGTGGCGTTAGCGCTCTTGACGCCGTCGACGGCGCGGAGCTTTGACAGAATCTGCTGCTGCGGGCCGGCAATGCGGAACTGCAGCTTGTGCTCACCGGTGAGCATAGCAGACAGATGTACAGGGTTGTCGTCAGCGACGAGGCGGCCGTTGTTGATGACCAACACGCGCTCGCAGATGGCGGAGACCTCCTGCAAAATATGGGTGGACAGGATGATGGTGCGGTTTTTGCCCAGCTGTTTGATGACATTGCGAATCTCGATAATCTGGATGGGGTCGAGGCCCACGGTGGGCTCGTCCAGGATGAGCACGTCAGGGTCGCCGATCATGGCCTGCGCCAGACCGCAGCGCTGCTTGTAGCCCTTAGAGAGGTTGCCCATTAGGCGGCCGCGGTGCTGGGTCAAACCGGCCATCTCACAGATCTCGTCGATGTGCTGCTTGCGGTTTTGCTTGACGCCCTTGAGGTCACAGATAAAGTTGAGATACTCCGTGACGGTCATGTCTAAATAGAGCGGCGGATGCTCCGGCAGATAGCCGATGTGCCGCTTCGCTTCGATGGGACGGTCGAGGATATCGATGTCCGCGACACGGGCGCTGCCCGAGGTCGCGCTCAGGTAGCCGGTGATGATGTTCATGGTGGTAGACTTACCAGCGCCGTTGGGGCCAAGGAAGCCAACGATTTCGCCTTCGTTGATCTTAAAGGTGACGTCGTTGATGCCTCGCTTATTGCCATAGGTTTTGGTGAGCCCGGATACTTCGATCATGGTGGGTTCCCTCCTACTATAGGTCCGCACTGC
>CALWWH010000213.1 GCA_944385195.1 uncultured Oscillospiraceae bacterium
ATGACGGATCTCCAGCTGCAGGAGCGAATTCGGCTGCAGGAGGCAGAATTGGCCGGAGAGGGGCGTGTTCTGGTTCGCCCCTCGGGAACGGAGGAACTGATTCGCGTAATGGTAGAGGCGAAAACGATCGAAATTGCAAAAAAAGCGGCGATGGATTTGGTTGATTACATAAAGAATCTTGTAGAAAAATCATAAGTTTCACAAAATTTTCCAGATCACTTGACAAAATCTTTAGTTAAAAGGTATAATGCTAAATGTTACATGGTAGTGGGGATTATTACGCATATCTGGAAACCCTAAGCGATGAAGCGCTATGTCAGCTCTCCCGGGAGGAGAATCGCGCAGCGGAGGAAGTTCTGGTGGCGCGGTACCATCGTTTGGTCCGCTCCTGTGCCCGCCCATACTTTTTGGCCGGCGGTGACAGCGAGGATTTACTCCAGGAGGGGATGTTTGGTCTGATCAAGGCCATGCGAGAATACGATATGCACAGAGACGCCTCATTCCACACATTTGCAGAAACCTGTGTCCGAAACCGGCTGTACTCTGTTCTGAAATCCGCTGCTGCCGGTAAGCACACTCCGTTGAATCAATCTGTCCCCTTGAATTCCTCATTCTTTGATGCTACCCCCTCTTTTGCACAGCTTGACCCCGAGGTTATGCTGATCGACAGAGAAAAAGCTGCCAATCTGCTTGAGAGCGCTTGCAGGCATTTGTCCGAATTTGAGGTTAAGATTTTAGGGTTCTATTTGGACGGCCTCGCTTATCGCGAGATAGCTGAGATGGTAGGAAAGTCTCCAAAATCGGTAGACAATGCTGTGCAGCGCATTCGCCGCAAAATAGCACGGCAACTTAGTTCCGGCGAAATCAGTAACCGCTGATCGCAATATAATTTTCTCAAAGAGAGGGTAAAATCATGTACGAAGACAAGACCTTAGTTTGCAAAGAGTGCGGCCAGGAATTCGTTTTTACTGCCGGCGAGCAGGAATTCTATGCTGAGCGCGGTTTCCAGAATGAGCCCCAGCGCTGCAAGGCCTGCCGTGATGCTCGCAAGAATGCCGCTCGTGGTCCCCGCGAGTATTTCACTGCCGTCTGCGCTGCCTGCGGTGGTGAGGCCAAGGTTCCTTTTGAGCCCAAGAGCGATCGTCCGGTGTACTGTAGCAGCTGCTTTGCCAAGATGAGAGAAGACGGCTAATCTTTGCAATAACATAATAGATGAATACCGGTGCACATCTGTGCACCGGTATTTTCTGCTTCCTGTAATTTTCCGAAAACAGACAGTATGGGCTCAGTTCATTGTGAAGGGCAGCCTTCGATTTCCGTGTTTTGTGGCCTTTTGAAAAGATTTCCCTTGAAAAAAAGAACTTTTTGGGGTATACTATGATATAGTAATTTTACGGAGGTTACCCAATATGATCGAAATCACTAAGGATACTATCATTGGCGATATTCTGGATGTTGCGCCGCAGACTGCGCCCATCTTCCTCTCTATCGGTATGCACTGCCTGGGCTGCCCTTCTTCCCGTGGAGAGACGGTGGAGGAGGCCTGTGCCGTTCATGGCGTGGACTGCGAGAAGCTGCTGGAGATCGTCAACGCTGAGGCCAATAAGACCGCTGAATAAGGTATAAGGTCAGCAAACGCATACGGATTGATCCGTATGCGTTTGCTTGCGCTTATCTGCAGAGAGGGGAGGGGGAAAATGGAAAAGAGGATGCTGCAGCTGCAGCCCCGGCTCCAACTGTTGGCGGATCTGGTCCCGCAGGGAGCCCGGTTGGCGGATGTGGGCACCGACCACGGGTACCTGCCCATCTGGCTGCTGAGCCAGGGCAGGATTTCTTCTGCTGTGGCGGCTGATATTGCGCCGGCTCCCTTGGATCATGCCAGGCGTACAGCGGCAGAATATGGCATTACCGAGGGGTTGTCGTTCTGCCTTTGCGATGGCTTGCAGGGGCTCTCCCTTCAGGATGCGGATACGCTGGTCATTGCCGGTATGGGCGGCGAGACCGTAATACATATTCTCAGTCAGGCCAGTTGGTGCCAGGACGCCAAGCTGCTCCTTCTGCAGCCCATGACCAAAGTAGCCCTGCTGCGCAGCTGGCTTGCCAACAACGGTTACATGATCCGGCAGGAGCGCCTGGTATGGGATAAGGCCCATCTGTACCCGGTTCTTCTGGTGGTTGGCGGGCAGGGACCAGCATTGACGGCTGCAGAAGAGTTCTGCGGGGTCAACAACCAAACGGATCCGCTGTTTCCGGCGTATCTGCAGCAGCAAATAGAGCGGCTGGACAAGATTCTCAGCGGGTTAAACAAGTCCTGCGGTGAGCAGCCGCAGAAGAGGATATCGGAGCTTCTGGAGTTGAAAGCTTCTCTGACGGAAAGGAGGGGGGCGCAGTGATTCAGGTAAAAGATGTGGAGCAGATGCTATTTCATTGGGCGCCGGCTGATTTGGCTGCCCAATGGGATAATGTGGGGCTGCTGGTAGGTGAGGCGGAAGCCCCCGTCAACACCATCCTGGTCTCTCTGGACATTACGGAAGATGTGGTGGCCGAGGCCGTTGCCGCTGGGGCAGACCTGATTGTAGCACACCATCCGGTGATGAACTGTACCTGGCATAAAGTGCAGCACGTGGTCACCAGCGATGCCCAGGGACGGATGCTGATACAGATGATCCGCAACCACATCTCTGCCATCTGTATGCATACCAATCTGGATGCGGCAGAGGGGGGCATCAATGATGTTCTGGCCAAAAAGTTGGGCCTGGAAAATACCGCGTACCTGTCCGAGGATAAGATCGGTCGAATTGGCACAAGAAATCCCGCGATTCCTCTTGTGGACTTCCTGCCCGTTGTGTTAAAATCTTTAGGGTGTAATGGCCTGCGCTATCGGGACTGCGGAAAGCCTGTCTATCGTGTGGCGGTGGGCGGGGGAGCCTGCGGCGATTATATCGAGCAGGCCATTGCCGCCGGCTGCGACACGTTTGTTACCTCCGACCTGCGCTACCATGAGTTTCTGGACACTCATCAGATCAATCTGATTGACGCGGGTCATTTTCCCACGGAAGATGTGATTTGCCCCGTGCTGGTTGCGCGCCTGCAGGAGGCTTTTCCTGCCACCACTGTTTTCAAAACGACCGCACATTCCCGTGAGGTCATCCAATACTGCATCAAAGGAGAGTAATCATTATGTCTGGACATTCCAAATGGCACAA
>CALWWH010000214.1 GCA_944385195.1 uncultured Oscillospiraceae bacterium
AGAAAACCCATGCTGAACATTATTGACAATCGGATTTTTGATCTGGGACTTGTGAAGATCAACTTGCTGCAGATTGTCATTTTTGCCGTAGTAATCACGCTGGCAGTGATTCTGTCCCTCTACATGAGCAAGACAAGAGGTGGTATTGCTCTGCGGGCAGTCAGCCAGGAGAAAACTGCAGCGTATATGGTGGGAATCAATGTGAAGCGGACTGCGATGATGGGCAACTGTATTGGCTGCGGCCTGGGCGGCGTGGCAGGGGTGCTGATGGCAATTTATTATCAGACCTGTTATGCCACCATGGGAAGTACGCTCAGTATGAAGGCATTCTCCTCGGCTGTGCTTGGCGGAATGACCGACATCCGCCTTTCCGCTCTGGGCGGGATCTGTATCGGTGTAATTGAGAATTTTGGCATTTCGCTTTCCAGTGCTAGTTTCCGGGATGCGTTTGCATTTTGCTTCTTAATTCTGATTCTGGTGATTCGACCCCAAGGATTTGCTGTCAAGAAGGGGGCGCGGCCATAATGACAATGCAAAAGGTAAAACAGATGTGGGCCCGCTACCGGGTATTTCTGCTGATAGCAGCGGCGGTGATCCTTATTGTTCTGCCCCTGCTGGGATTTAAAAATTCTACAATCCGAATTTTTTGCCGCATTTTAATGTACACCACATTGGCGGGCTCGTTGAACATCACCAATGGGTATAGTGGCCAGATGTCTTTGGGGCATGCAGGTTTTTTCTGTGTGGGAGCCTATACCATGGCCATATTGGCTACCCGGTTTGGGATAAGCTTCTGGCTGCTGATGCCTCTGGCAGGTATTGCCGCTGCCTTGATCGGCCTGGTCGTAGCGGTACCGACGCTTCGCATGAAGGGACTCTACCTTTCCATTATTACGCTTGGCGCTTCGGAAGTGATTCGGATTATAGCCCTTAACTGGCAGAGCCTTACCGGCGGATCTTTTGGCATCAAAGATATTCCTCGTCCGGCAATTCTATCTTTTGAGGTGGACTCTCCTTCAAAATTCTACTATGTTTTTTTGGCAGTTGCTGTGCTGTTCCTGTTTGTGAGCAGGAGAGTGCTGAATTCCCGTGTCGGCCGCGGTTGGATTTCCATTCGGGAAAATGAACTGGCAGCCAAATCTCTGGGGATCCAGACATCCTCTGCCAAGCTGACAAATTTCATGTATGGCGCTTTTTGGGCGGGCATATGCGGCGCAGTCTATGCACCTTATGTACAATATATTGACTCTGCTGTGTTCTCTCTGGATGAAGGATTTAACATCTTAAGCATGGTAATTATCGGCGGGCAGGGCACGCTGGTGGGTCCGGTAGTAGGTGCAGTGGTAGTAAATGGACTTACCGAGGTGCTTCGGCCGATTGGAGAATGGCGTTTTGTTATGTACGGCGCGCTTATTATCGTCATGATGTGGCTCCGTCCCCAGGGATTGATGGGTGCTTCTGACAACGTGCTGGCAGGAGGGAAAATCAAGGCGGTGAAAAAAACACGGCGACTGTCAGCGGGGGTGCAAAAATGAGCGATATTTTAAGAGCGGAGGGCGTCTGCCGAGATTTTGGAGGCCTCAGAGCGGTCAGCGATGTCACAATGACGGTCCACTCAGGAGATATTTTTGGCATTATTGGACCAAATGGGGCGGGAAAAACCACCTTCTTCAATCTATGTTCCGGCATATATAAACTGACCGAGGGACGTGTATTTCTTTGCGACAAGGAAATCACAAACCTTCGACCTGAAGTGATCAGCAGACTGGGCCTGTCCAGAACCTTTCAGTCAACACAGCTGTTTCAGTTCATGTCTGTGCTGGAAAATGTAAAGATCGGATGCCATGCAGCCACGAAGAGCCGCCTTGTGGATGTGATCCTGCATACAAAGACCTATCGGGAGGACGAGGAGTACACGACACAGAAGGCGCTGGAGACGCTGCAGCGTGTAGGCCTTTCCCAGTATGCAGATACTATGGCGGGCAATCTCCCTTACGGAATCCAGCGCCGAGTTGAGATCGCCAGATCCCTGGCTACGGATCCCAAGATTCTGCTGCTGGATGAGCCGGCGGCAGGTATGAACAGGTTGGAGACGGACGCGCTGCAAGATTTTTTGAAGCAGCTTAATGCCGATGGACAGACCATCTTGCTGATTGAGCACGACATGAAATTTGTAATGAATAGCTGCAATCAAATCATGGTCCTGAATTTTGGCCGTAAAATCTGTGAGGGCTCGCCTCAGAAAGTCAGCAGCGATAGTGAGGTTCAGACAGCATATTTTGGGAAGGGAGGGATCAATCATGCTCAAAATTGACAACTTAAGCGTAAATTATGGGCGAATTGAGGCCCTTCGCGGCATTACACTCGAAGTAAAAGAGCACGAAATCGTTACGCTGATCGGCAGTAACGGCGCCGGAAAGACTACTACCCTTATGTCTATTTCCGGGCTGACCAGCAAGATGGGCGGCAGCATTGCTTTTGCCGGAACAGACATTACACGGATGGCTCCGGAAAAAATTGTGCATCTGGGAATCGCACACGTGCCGGAGGGGAGGCGTGTATTTCCTTCGCTTACAGTTTATGAGAACCTGATGGCAGGCACCTTGGGCAATAAAAGACTGGACAAGGCAAAAATCGCTGAGCTGATTGAAGAACAGTTTACATTATTCCCCCGGCTTGCCGAACGTAAGACCCAGGCGGGCGGAAGCCTTTCCGGTGGTGAGCAGCAGATGCTGGCTGTAGCACGGGGATTGATGATGGACCCCAAAATGATCATGTTGGACGAGCCGTCCCTGGGCCTGGCGCCTATTATCGTGGAAGAAATCTTTGAATTGATTTGCCGTATCCGGGATATGGGGAAAACCGTTTTGCTGATTGAGCAGAATGCATCTATGGCGTTGTCTATTGCCGACCGAGGGTATGTTCTGGCAAATGGAGAGGTGCTGTTGTCCGGGTCGGGACAGGACCTGGCTCATAATGAGGAGGTCAAAAAAGCGTATTTGGGGGCGTAACGAAGTGAGAGAGTCCATTCATAAATATTTTCGGATAAGTACAGTGCAATGGATGAGCTTTCCCTGTATGGATGAGCTGGAGTCCTTTAGGGAGATAGCCCAGGACCCTTACTTTGATGCGGTGGAGGTGACTCATTTTGAGCAGGACGAAGTGCGCGATCAGGTAAAGGCGCTTTTGGAACAGGCTCACCTTGAAGTGGGCTATGGCGCCCAGCCTTGCCTGTTGTCTGCGGGACTGAATCCTAATGACACCGATGAAGCGGGGAGAAAGGCGGCAGAGGAATTGCTTGTCAGCCGCCTGGATGAGGCATATGCACTGGGGGCAAAGTCTTTTGCAATTATGGCAGGAAAATGGAAGGAAGAGACGAGAGAGCTTGCTTACAGCCAACTGCTGAAAACAGTGCGCACAGTATGCCGCCGGGCCGCTGAAAAGGGGATGCTGGTAGAGCTGGAGGTCTTTGACTATGATGTGGACAAGTGCGCTCTGATTGGTCCTGCCTCCTATGCTGCACGTTTTGCTGCGGATGTGCGCATGACAGAACCCAACTTCGGGCTGATGGTGGACCTGAGTCATATCCCCATCATGCATGAGAGTACGGAGTATGTGATACGAATATTGCGCCCGTATATTACCCATCTCCACTGTGGAAATGCGGTGGCATTACCTGGGTGTCCTGCATATGGAGATTTGCATCCCAGGTTTGGCTACCCCAACGGAGCCATTGATGTGCCTGAAATTGTAAAATATCTTCAGACGCTTCGGGATGAGGGATGCTTCTATCCGGATCACCCGCTGGTTTTTTCTTTTGAAGTAAAGCCGCAGAAGGGCGAAAGTGAACGCGCTGTATTGGCGGGCTGCAAACGGGCGCTCAATCGGGCATGGGCATTACTAGAAGACTGAGGTCAGATATGCAAATAGGATGTTGTACCTCCATAGACCGGTATGACGAGCTTTACCGCCTGGGCTACGAAAACATTGTGCTGGCGGGTAAAGACCTGGCTGCTATGGATGAAGAGGAATTTTTGCAGACTGCAAATGTGATAGAGCGGGGGCTACTGGGACTGCATTCGTTAAACGCGTTTTGTCCTCCTGCGCTGGCACTTAACGGAGCACACAGAGATTTGGATGCGGTGCGTGCCTATACGAGAACGCTTTGCAGCCGGGCGCAGAAGTTGGGCGTTTGCTATATCGGGATTGGCTCGCCTGCCTCAAGAAATGTGGCGGCGGGGTATGATCCGCACCGGGCAAGAGAAGAATTTAAGGAAACTTTAACTGAAATATGCGGTGTCGCACAGCAATTTGACATCGATATCTTGCTGGAGGCGGTGGAGCAACGGGAGTGTAACTTTATCAACACGACAAAAGACGCTCTTGCGCTGATAGAAGAGCTGAAGATTGGAAACCTGCATCTGGTTTACGATATATACCATTCGTACTGGATGAGAGAACCTTTTGAATGGCTTGAAGATGCGATTTCAGAGATTCGATGCGTACATATTGCAGGGACGGGAATAGAGACCCACCCTTATTTATGCCCGGAGTCCATGCAGAAATTATGGGGCTATTTGTCCACACTGATTCGTTTGAAATATAACGGTGAAATTGCGCTGGAGGCCTTTTCGGGCAGACCGGAGATCGGTTTGCGGCAGAGCCTGGAATTGCTGCGTCAGTATTTGGACCAAATGCAGGGGCATGCTGGAGCAGCTGCCTATTAACTGTGAACATTTTGCCAGATCAAGCGAGGTTTTAACATAAGAAACTAGGTGATAGATAAATGACCAGCGATAGTCTGAATAAGTTCCCCATACCTGATAAGGAGGCAATCAGTAAAGCGCTGAATCAAGAGCTGGCAGAGAGCGAGCATAAGATTATAGTTTTGGATGATGACCCCACAGGAGTGCAGACAGTGCATGACGTCTCCGTATATACTGATTGGTCGGAGGAGACGGTTCGGGAAGGGTTTGCCGAAACAAACAAAATGATTTTTATTCTGACCAACTCCCGGGCAATGACAGCGGAAGAGACAAAAACAGCACATGAACAGATCGGAGCTGTTGTTGCGAAGGTTGCGCGGGAAATGGGCAGGTCTTATCTTATCATATCCCGCAGCGATTCCACGCTCCGCGGTCACTATCCCCTTGAAACTATTACGCTGAAAAAACAGCTGGAAGAGGCGGGCGACCTGGTGGATGGCGAAATACTTTGTCCCTTTTTTAAAGAGGGAGGCCGCTTTACCATCGGAAATGTTCACTATGTTTTGCAGGGCGAGGAGTTAGTACCTGCGGCACAGACGGAATTTGCCAAGGACCAAACCTTTGGATATCTCCATTCTAACATTCCGGAGTATATCGAGGAAAAGACAGAAGGAGCATATCCGGCGGAAGGTGTGTTTTGCATCGGCCTGGAGGAATTGCGCAGGTGCGATTATGACGCAATTACGCAGAAACTGCTGGCGGTGACGGCATTTCAAAAAGTTTGTGTAAACGCTGTAGATGACTGTGATGTTCAAGTGTTTGCCGTAGCCCTGTACCGTGCTATGGCAGCTGGCAAAAAATTTATTCTCCGTTCCGCAGCCAGCTTGGTAAAAGCGGTAGGTGGAGTTTCTGACCGTGCCCTGCTGACGAGAGAAGAAATGATAAAAGGACCGGCAGAGTCGGGTGGAGTGGTAGTAATCGGAAGCCACACACGGAAAACCACTGCCCAGCTGCAGCAGCTCCTTAGTCTGGAAAATGTTGTTGCAATTCCATTTTATTCTAATAAGGTATTGCAGGGAGATGATGTGTTTTTTGAGGAGGTGGGCCGCTGCGTTGCGGAAATGGAGCGGGTAATCCGCACGGGAAAAACAGCTGTTTGCTTCACAGAGCGAGAGGTAATTGCGTTAGAGGGTGACACGAAAGAAAGCGCCCTTCTGCGCAGTGTGAAGATCAGCAACGGCGTGCAGCAGCTAGTGGGGAACCTTGGGGTGGCGCCGGCCTTTATCATTGCCAAAGGCGGCATTACCTCCAGTGATATTGGGGTCAAGGCGCTGAAGGTAAAACGGGCAAATGTGCTGGGACAAATTCAGCCAGGTATCCCGGTTTGGCAGGTCGGGCCGGAGTGCAGGTTCCCCAAGATCCCATACGTCATTTTCCCAGGCAACACCGGTGCGGAGGATACTCTGAAGATTTGCGTTGAAATACTTACCGGGATGTAATGAAATGACCCTACTTCATCGGAACAAATAGCTGATATTTGTTCCGATTAGGTGGGGTTATTTCATGCCTGAAACGTACAGACGGCCGGTTTGTAAACCTGAATGGGGCATATGCCGGATCTGGATATCGGTTTCTCAGGCACTTTGGCGATTTCCTGCATAATGACGTAGCAGGGATACCAAGCCTTGCTTCTGCAGC
>CALWWH010000215.1 GCA_944385195.1 uncultured Oscillospiraceae bacterium
CCTGCCTGGAAAAGGCCTGCTGCCCTTAGGGCATAAATCGGTGAGAGGAGAAAATGCAACGAAAGAATGCTAAACCAGCCTCCTCCGCTCTCCGGACACTGTCACATCCTACACCATGTCAGTGGGCCTTACCACCGCACACGGTCGCAGGGCATCGTCGCGTACGCGTTGAGATCCGATCCGGCGCGGCTGCCGGCGAGATACTCATAGTACCCCTGCGCGCCGATCATAGCGCCGTTGTCGCCGCAGAGGGACAGCGGTGGCGCATAGAGTGTCGCGCCGCAGCGATCGGCCGCCTTGGTTAGTTCTGCGCGAACGCGGGTGTTGGCCGCAACGCCGCCGGCGATGATGAGCCGGGTGTGCTCCGTCTGCCGCAGGGCAAGCTCTACACGCGGGGCCAGCGTATCTGCTACGGCAGCCTCAAAGCTGGCGCAGAGATCCGGGATGTTCAGCGCTTCCCCCTTTTGCCGGGCGTTGTGGATGGTGTTAAGCGCAGCCGTTTTCAGGCCAGAGAAGCTCATGTCCAAGGGTGCGCTATGGACCTGGGAGCGGGGCATGGCATATCGTTTGTCATTGCCTTGCCTCGCCTGTGCGTCCAGTGCCTTACCGCCTGGATAAGGCATACCGAGCACCCGGGCAACCTTGTCAAAGCACTCCCCCGCTGCGTCATCCCGGGTGGAGCCCAAGATATGCAGGTCGGTGTAGTCCTGTACGTCAACGATCAGGCTGTGCCCACCCGAGACCACCAGTGCCAAAAACGGTGGCTGCAATTCCGGAAACGCCAGATAATTAGCAGCAATGTGACCGCGGATATGGTGTACCGGGATCAGCGGCACGCCCAGCGCCAGGGCCACAGCCTTGGCAAAGTTGACGCCCACCAGCACCGCGCCGATCAAGCCCGGGGCAAAGGTGACCGCCACGGCATCGATGTCCTGGCGGGTCAGGCGGGATGTCACCAGCGCCTCGTCGGCCAGATTGGCAATGACCTCCACATGTTTGCGGGAGGCGATCTCCGGCACGACGCCGCCATAGAGCTTGTGCATCTCAATCTGTGAGGCAATGCAATCGGCCAATATCTCGCGTCCGTCGCGGACAATGGCGACGGCCGTCTCGTCGCAGGAGGATTCAATGGCTAAAATATTCATTATATCAGCTCCTTTCGGAGAACCAGGCCTGTTTCATCTGGTTGAGAGTAGTAGTGCGGGCGGCGCCCTACGGTGGTAAACCCGCACTTTTCATACAGGGTCCGGGCGGGAGTATTACTCTCGCGGACCTCCAGCAGGAGGAACGCAGCGCCGGCTTGTTTCATCTTGTGGCACAGGTGCCGCAGCAGCTGCTCCGCAATCCCCCGGCGGCGGTGCGTTGGGGCAGTGGCGAGATTCATCACCTCGCCCTCGTCTATCACCAGATGCCCGCCCACATAGCCGCACACTTGGCCATCCTCCACGGCAACGTACCACTGGGAGACGGGGTTGTCCAGCTCGGCAGCGACGCCAGCTTCGCTCCAGGGGGTGGAGAAGCACAGCGGCTCCAGCGCCGCCACCTGGGGCACCCAGGCGGCAGTCATAGGTTCAATGTGGATCATTTTGCGTCGTACCAGCTTTCTCCGATCTTAGCCTCGGCCAGCAGGGGAGCTCCGAGCTTGGCCACAGACTCCATCTCCCGGGTCAGCAGAGCGGCAACAGCCTCCGCCTCTGCCTTCGGGCACTCGACGATCAGCTCGTCGTGGACCTGCAAGACCAGTTTTCCCTGAAAGCCTCCAGCCCTCAGCGCGTCGCGGACGCGGTTCATGGCCAGCTTAATGATATCCGCAGCGGTGCCCTGGATGGGCGTATTGAGCGCAATGCGCTCTGCGCCGGAACGGACGTTAAAGTTGCTGCTCTTGATGTCCGGGAGATAGCGGCGGCGGCCGTAGAGGGTGCTGACATAGCCCTTTTCCCTGGCCTCTTCGACGATGTTCTTCATATAGGCCCGGACACCGGCATATTTCTCCAAATAGCTGTCGATATAGGCCTTAGCCTCAGCCCGGCTGACGCCGATGTCTCCGGCCAGGGAAAACTCGCTGATGCCATAGACGATACCAAAATTGACCGCCTTGGCGTGGCGGCGCATGAGGGGGGTAACCTCTTTCAGCGGCACACCGAAAACCTGAGACGCCGTCACGGCGTGAATGTCCTCGCCATTTTTAAAGGCAGCCTGCATCACCGGGTCACCGGCGATGTGGGCCAGGACGCGCAGCTCAATCTGGCTGTAGTCCGCGTCCACGAAGACCCATCCGGGCCGGGGCACGAACATCTTGCGGATCTCTCCGCCCAGTTCCGTTCGGACAGGGATATTTTGGAGGTTCGGATCAGTGGAGCTTAGGCGGCCTGTGGCGGTGACCATGTTCTGGAAGGTCGTGCGAATGCGCCCGTCGGGCTCAATGCACTTTAAAAGGCCCTCTGCATAGGTCGATTTCAGCTTGCTGAGCATGCGGTAGTCCAAAATTGCGGGGACAATCTCGTGGTAGGGCCGCAGCTGTTCCAGCACCTCAGCGTTGGTGGAGTAGCCGGTCTTGGTTTTTTTGATGACGGGCAGGCCAAGCTTGTCAAAGAGCAGTTCCCCCAGCTGCTTCGGGCTATTGAGATTGAAGCTGGTGCCTGCGTAGCGGTAAATCAGCGCCTCGCAGGCATCCACCCTCTCTGTGAGCATGGCGCCGAAGGCCTCCATGGCGCCGCGGTCGAGCAAAACGCCCTCCCGCTCCATCTCCACCAAGGTGCGGCATAGGGGCAGGTCGCAGCTCTGATACAGCTGCGTCATGCCGCCCTGTTCCAGTCTCGGCTCCAGAGTCTTCCACAGGGAAAAGACCGCGCTGGCAGCCGCAGAGGGATCGGATTCGTCCACCTCGCAGTTGAGATACGCCGTGCTCACGCGGCTGAGGCTGTAATCTCCATAGGATGGATCCAGCAGATAAGCCGCCAGCGCCGTATCAAAGACAATGTGCGGCATAGCATCCTGGCTGGCAAGTTGATGCAGCAGCGTCTTTGCATCATGACAGACCACACCGGGGCCCCTGCGCAGCAAGGCCATGAACCAGGGCAGATTTTCATCATAATTGCCGCACCACAACCCCTCAGCGGAGGCAACAGCAGCAGTATGGCCGTCGGCGGAAAACGCCACGGCGCAGACCTCGGCATTGGACGGCAGCGCCTCGATTCGCCGGAGCGTTTTGGCACTTTGTGCCGCGGGGACAGTAACGCTCTGACGGAGGCTGTATTTATCGATGAGTTTGATAAATTCCAGCTTGAGGAACAGTTCATACAGCGCGGGCCTATCCCACTCGGTGATCAGTGCCTCCTCCGGGGTAAATTCCAGCGGCGCGTCAGTGCGGATCTTGGCCAGGTCATAGCTCATGCGGGCAGATTCAGCGCCGGCCTCCAGCTTTTTGCGCCAGGCAGGCTTAATCTGCTCCAAATGGGCGTAGATCTGCTCCAAGGAAGGGTAGGTGTGCAGCAGCTCCGCTGCGGTCTTCTGTCCTATGCCAGGAACCCCGGGGATATTGTCACTGCTGTCACCCATCAGGGCCTTGCAGTCGATGATCGTCCGGGGCTCGTAGCCATATTCCTCCCGAAACAGCTCCGGGGTGTAGTTGATGTTGGCCTTGGTGGTCACCAACTTGACCGTTGTGGTATCAGTGATCAGCTGCAAAGAATCCCGGTCTCCGGTAACCACCACGCAGTCCCATCCCGCAGCAGCGCAGCGGACGCTGACGGTACCCAGGATATCATCCGCCTCCCAGCCCTCTGCGGCGTACATGGGGATATGCATGCAGCGCAGCACATCCTTCAGAATTGGGATCTGCTGGGCCAGTTCCTCCGGCATCCCATGACGGGTGGCCTTATAGCCTTCGTACCGCAGGTGCCGGAAGGTGGGCGCCGGAAGGTCGAAGGCAACACAGAGGGCTTCGGGCTTCTCCTCGCTGCGCAGGCGGTCGAGAATAGTCAAAAAACCAAAGACCGCGTTGGTGGGGATGCCCTCGCGGGTAGTCAGGGCGCGTACGCCGTAAAAGGCGCGGTTGACCAGACTGTTCCCGTCGAGAATCATGAGTTTTTTTCTCTTGCTCATACCCGTCTCCACTGAACGCCCTGCGGGGTGTCGATCAACTCGATGCCCTGGGCCTTCAGCTCGTCGCGGATACGGTCCGCCTCGGCAAAGTTCTTGGCCTTGCGGGCGGCCTGACGGGCCTCGATAAGCGCGTCGATGGCGGCGTCGGACTCGCCGGGCGCAGCTTGCTCCTCCCGCTTTTTGGCCGCAGCGTTCACCAGATCCAGGGCAAGAACCTGGTCAAAATCATTGAGCAGGGCAATCTTGGTAGCGCCGTTTACCTTGGCCTTAAGCACGTCATAGACAGCAGTAACTGCCAGAGAGGTGCTCAGGTCATTATCCAAGGCAGCCTTGAACTGGGCCTGCAGCGGAGCCATGGCCTCTGTCTCAACCGCGCCGTCATCCGGATCGATAGCCGCCACGCGGCTAACGAGCTTATCATAGGCCTGCTGGGCGTTGTCCATGTTCTCCCAACTGAATTCCAACAGGCGGCGGTAGTGGCTTTGCAGGCAGAACAGACGGTAGGCCAGCGGATTGTAGCCCTTCTCCTCCAGCAGGGAGACGGTCAGGAACTCTCCTTTGGACTTGCTCATCTTACCGCTGGAAGTGTTCAGGTGCAAAACGTGGAACCAATGGCTGCACCACTGGTGGCCCAGATATGCCTCGGACTGGGCAATCTCATTGGTGTGGTGCGGGAAGGCGTTGTCGATGCCGCCGCAGTGCAGGTCCAGATACTCGCCCAAGTGTTTCATGGAGATGGCGGAGCACTCGATATGCCATCCAGGGTATCCCACGCCCCAAGGAGAATCCCATTTCAGCGCCTGATCCTCAAACTTGCTCTTGGTAAACCAGAGGACAAAGTCGTTGCGGTTGCGCTTGTTGCTGTCGGCCTCAACGCCCTCCCGGACGCCCTCGCGGAGGTCATCCTCGTCGAAGTCGTGGAAGACATGGTATTGCTTGAGTTTGGAGGTATCAAAGTAGACATTGCCGCCGGCCTGATAAGCATATCCCTTCTCCAGCAGCGTGCGAATCAGGCTGATATACTCAGGAATGCAATTGGTTGCCGGCTCAATCACATCCGGGCGGCGGATGTGGAGCTTTTCGCAGTCGGCAAAGAACGCATCGGTGTAAAACTTGGCAATCTCCATGACGGTCTTGTGCTCGCGTTTGGCACCCTTAAGCATTTTGTCCTCGCCGGTGTCGGCATCAGAGGACAAATGGCCCACATCCGTGATGTTCATGGCTCGCTTGAGGTCATAGCCGCTGTAGCGCAGGAAGCGATCCAGGACATCCTCCATAATATAGGTGCGTAGGTTGCCAATGTGAGCAAAGTGGTAGACGGTGGGGCCGCAGGTGTACATGGTGCACTTATTCGGCTCATGGGTGATGAATTCCTCTTTCTGGTGTGTCAAAGAGTTATAAAGCTGCATTGATAGTTCCTCCTGTCTGCGTGATTGGTGCCACCCCCCATAGGTGGCGTGTCTTGTTCCGTTACTGTGCCAGCTGCGCTTCCAGCTCCGCAACGCGCGCCTTCAGGGCTTCGATCTCAAGCATAATGGGGTCGGGGGTGTGGACGTGGTCAAGCTTCTCGCCGCCGATGCGGACCACACGGCCCGGGACGCCGACGACGGTGCTGTTGGGGGGAACCTCCTGCAGCACCACCGAGTTGGCGGCAATCCGGGAATTATTTCCCACGGTGAAGGGGCCGAGAATCTTCGCCCCGCAGCCCACCATGACGTTGTTGCCCAGAGTGGGATGGCGCTTGCCGACATCCTTGCCGGTGCCGCCCAAGGTCACGCCCTGGTAGAGCAGGCAGTCATCACCGACAACCGCCGTGGCGCCAATGACGATTCCGGTACCGTGGTCAATGACCAGGCGCCGGCCGATGACAGCAGCAGGGTGGATCTCAACGCCGGTGGTCTTTTTTGCATGCTGGCTGATCCAGCGGGCAATGAATTCGCAGCCCCGCAGATGAAACCAGTGGGCAATGCGGTACCACATGATTGCGTGCAGGCCGTTATAGACCCAGAACACCTCAAAGGCGCTGCGGGCAGCCGGGTCATTCTTTTGGTATGCGCGGATGGTCTCCAAGAGATGCATACTTGCCTCCAATGAGATAAATATCATGAGAAAACCCGCCCCTTGCACCAAGACAAGAGGCGGGTTGGAAAAGCCAACTCGCGGTTCCACTCTCATTTAGACTCTGGCCTTAACGCGGCCAACGGGGTCTCCCCTCGC
>CALWWH010000216.1 GCA_944385195.1 uncultured Oscillospiraceae bacterium
CACCACCGGCATGTTTGAGCGGCTGCACTTCCTCATGGGCTTTGAGGACGCCCTGTGCAACCTGGTCATGGAGCCCGAGTCGGTGGAGGAGCTGCTGGACTACATCCTGGAGTGGCGGATGAAGTACATGAGCATCATCATCGACAAGCTCCACCCCGAGGCCGTGTTCTTCCACGACGACTGGGGCAGCAAGGAGCAGCTGTTCATGCGCCCCGAGGTGTGGCGTGAGCTGGTCAAGCCCCGATACCAGACCCTGTACGGAGAACTTAACCGTCAGGGCATCCATGTGATCCACCACTCGGACAGCTTCTGTGAGCCCATTGTGGGCGACATGGTCGATGTGGGCATCGAGACCTGGCAGGGTGTGCTGCCCTCCAACAACATCCCCGAGATCCAGAAGACGGTGGCCGGGAAGCTCACCCTCATGGGCGGGCTGGACGCCGGCAAGATCGACCGCAAGGGCGTCACCGAGGAGGAGGTGCGCGCCGAGGTGCAGCGGGCCATCCGGGAGTACGCCCCCGGCGGACACTACATCCCCTCCATCACCTACGGCGGCCCCGAGAGCATCTTCCCCGGCGTCTTTGAGACCATCACCGACGAGATCAACAAGCAGAGCAAGCTCTACTTCTGAGCACTCCCTTTTCAGACAAAAGCCCCGGGACCGCGCAAGCGGTCCCGGGGCCTGTGTGTTTATGGAGCATGACCCTGCGCGCGCGCCTGCTGCAGCTCCAGATAGGAGAAGCCCAGCAGCAGCCCCAGGCGGGTCTGAAAATCCCCCAGATCCAGGCAGAGGAATTCCTCGATCTTTGAGATGTGATAGAGCACGTTGTTGCGGTGCATGTGCAGCAGGGCCCCCGCCGCGGTGGCGCTGCGCTCCGCCTTCAGGTAGCAATGGAGGACCTCCATCCAGTTGCTCTTACGCTCCTGGTCATACATGCGCAGCCGGTCCAGGGCGCTGAGCACAGCGCTGCCGCGGAACACATCGCAGTCCTTCTCACCGGCAGCCTGCACCACATGATAGGGAAAGATGTCCCGGTAGAAAAACACGCTGCCCGCGGCCTTGGGCAGGGGAACGGAGGGCCACAGGGCCTGCGCGTGGGAAAGCGTGTAGCCCAGATCTAGTGCACGGGAGGCCTGAAGGCAGGCGTGAGGGAAATCCATCAGCCTGCGGAAGGGTTCGCTGACCCCGCAGATCCCGCAGCTCTGCTCAAGCAGGGGGGCGATCTTTTCCAGATTGCATTGGGAAAGGCAGGCACTTTGCTCCTTCAAATAGATGTTGAGAACGGAAATTTCATTGTTCCCTCCGATCACCTTGGAATGGGGCAGATAGGTGGTCAGCTCCTCAATAAACCGGCCGGGGAGCACGGTGCCGCTGTTTTCAAACACAATACGGTAGGCGTCGAAATACCCGGTGAAGGGCACGCCGGTACGCTTGGCATATTCGGCGATGAGGTGCTCGTCGGTCAGCCCGCCGTAGAGCATATCCCGCATAAAGAGGGAATGGGGCTGGTCGGAAGTTTGGCGGGCCTTCTGCTCTTGCTGGAACCGTATGTTGATGTAGTTCATCAGTATCTCAAAAAGGGCCACAAACTCGTTTGTCCGGGGGAGATGATTGAAGACCAGGACCACATGCAGCAGGTTTGCCCCCTGATAGTGGCACCACTGGCTCACAGTTTCAAATTTGGAAACCTGGCCCGGGTCGCTGAACAGCAGGCCTGTCTCGGCGGAATAGAGCTGCAGACGCCCGGACCGGCGCAATTTTTCCACCGTTTCCTTGGTGTGATAGCCCTTTTCCACCAGGGAGATGTTAATGGGGTCGGAGCTGGGATACCGTTTGCTGTGCGCCAGCAGGCGGTAGGCGGCGTCCAGGATGAAAAGAGCATTGCAAAAGATCTCCTCGCTCTCATCCAGCAGCTGCTGATAGCCGCATCCCTGAAGAAGGGCGTTCTGCAGACGGTTTTCCCAGTCGGCCAGCTGCAAAAAGCGGTTCTGGATCAGGTTGTACAGCCAGCTTACTTCCCGCGGTTCGTCGATGACGGCGATGCCCTCCAGCAGCACCTCCTCCTCATCCTCGGGATAGCTGCAGTTGCGGATGCACACATATTGGAAACCGTCTGTCTGTGTTTTGCGCTCCAGCGCCTCAGACAGGCGGCAGACATAGAGGATATCCGGGTCCATCTCCTTTGGATCTTCAGGCAGGAGCTGAACCCAGCGGTAATGCTTTTTCTGCCGGGGATCCAGATGGATGGAGCCCCGGTAGGGCATGAGCAGGCTGTATACAATAGAAAACGGATAAGTCATGAAGCCTCGTTCCGCTCCTTTCCTCTGTGACCGATACCCCAACCTTTAACCTTTTTGCTAGGCAAAAGCATAGCAAAGTTGCCATGTGCCGCCTTCGGCGGCACGGCATGAGAGTTCAGCGCGTCGGCCGGGGACGGCCCACACGCGCGAAACTTCATGCGCTCCGGCTTTTGCTTGTTTGCGTGGCGCACCCTGAGCGCATGAAGTTTCATGACTTAAGTATAAGACAAAACCGAATTTTGTGCAAGTGCTCAATTTTTTGGCAGATGTCAAAATGTTTTATGGTAATTTTACAAAACGACAGGGATAGATTTCAGGCGTGCGCAACAGGCGGGAGAGAACAAACGGGTTGAGACAAATGCACTGCACGGCTGTTTTGCCCTTGCCGAGAATCCTGATCGCACTTTGGCCGGGACGGACATGACTTTTCTCGGCGGAACGTGATATGATTCTCCCATCAAGGAGAAAAGGAGCGGTGTTTCATGTTTGTAGCAATCGTAGTAGTTATTTACCTCGTTGCCCTGTTCGGCGCCTGCGCGCTGGCACAAAAACGTCAGGACAGGATCGTGGCGGCCGGCGGGAAGGGCTCGACCCTCATGGCGGGAAAGAACTTGCCCCTGATTCTGGTTATTGTGCTCACAGCGGGCGGCAGCATTGGCTCAGCCACCACCAACGGGCTGGCCCAGCTGGTGCAGACTGCCGGCGTGTCGGCCTTCTGGTACAGCGCCGCCAATATCTTCGGCCTGCTGTTCCTGGGCATCGTGGGGGCCAAGCGGATGCGCCGCCTGGGTTACTCCACCAACAATGAAATGGTTGCCGATTACTGCGGCGGCCCCAGCCGCTATCTGATGGTGATCGGACAGCTGATCATCATGCTGGGTGTGGGCTGCCTGCAGTTTGTGTCGGGCGGCGCCATGCTGGCCTCCATGTTCC
Organism: uncultured Oscillospiraceae bacterium; assembly: GCA_944385195.1. GTDB lineage: Bacteria > Bacillota > Clostridia > Oscillospirales > Oscillospiraceae > RUG11142. The sequence goes on from CALWWH010000216.1 coordinate 3,235, forward strand.
CGGAGACCATCTCGTATAACGCGGGCATTGTGATCACCGCCGTCATCTTTACGGTCATCTGTCTGGTGGGCGGCCTGTACGGGACCAGCCTGGCCAACCTGGTCAATGTGATCGTCATCTACATCGGTATGGTCATCTGCTGTATCGTGGCGGTGGTAAACGCCGGCGGGATGGGGGAGATCCTCAGCGGCATCAACGCGCTCACCGAGAGCACCACCCACGGCGGCCCCCGGCTGCCCATCGCAGGCCGGCCGGGCGAGCCCGCCCCCCACCCCGACATACTCTCCGAGCCGGGCAACCGGACCACCACCCAGGCCAATACC
>CALWWH010000217.1 GCA_944385195.1 uncultured Oscillospiraceae bacterium
AGGGGAGCGGTCTCGCAGCGCAGGATGCGCGTGCCGAGGGAAGCCGAGAGCAGTCCGGCCTGGACGGCCTGGGCTGCCTCGCGCTCACTGAAGCCGCCCTCAGGACCGGTAATGATGGCAGCAGAGCGCCATTGCCGGCCAAGCAAGAGCTGGTGCAGCGCGTTTTCCGCCTCCAGCTCGTAGAAGAACAGGGGGAGATCACAGGCTTTGGCCTCGTCGAGGACGGCCTGCCAATTGGGCAGCGTCCGCACCCTTGGAATGCGGCCGCGCCCGGATTGTTCTGCTGCCGAGGCGGCGATTTTTTCCCAACGGGGAAGCTTGGTCTTCAGGGCTTTGCCGTCTGGTCTGGAGACGCAGCGCTCCGAGGGGAAGACGGCAATCTCTGCGGCGCCCAGTTCCGTGGCTTTCTGCACGATATGCTCCAACTTATCCTGCTTGGGGAAAGCAACATATACAGTAATACGCACCGCCGGCTCTCCTTGGCTGGGGACTCGCTGAAGGATTTGACAGGTAACGGAGCTGGCATCGATATCAGCGATGCGGCAGAGGTAGTCGGTGCCGCGAGCGTCGCAGAGGGTGAGCTCCTCCTGGCGGTGCATTCGCAGCACATGGACGTGCTTGGCATTTTCGCCGGTCAGTGTGATGAGGCTGCCCTCAAAAGGCTCCACAAAAAAGCGAGGCATACCCTCACCTCCGTTGCAGCTGAAAACAGTGAAACCGTAACGAAGACATTCTATCAGAAACAACCGCGTTTGACAAGCGTAAAAGCGGAAATTTTTCGATTTCTCCTAAGATAATTGTTGACAAACGGCTGATGTGCCGGTATAATAATCAAGCACGCGAGAGTGCTGGAACAGGTAGACAGGCACGTTTGAGGGGCGTGTGTCGAATGACGTGTGGGTTCAAGTCCCATCTCTCGCACCATGCGGAGTGCCCTTATAGGATCTGAGTATCCGACTAAGGACACTCTGCATTTTTTATTTTCAAATTCATATGACTGTGGCGAGTTGTGTGGGGGACGTAGCTTAATGCTACGCCTTTTCTCGTTTCCGGCAGGATGTCCCGCTCGGGGATTTTCCGGCGATCCGGCACCTCAAAAGCTCAGCTCCGGCCGCAGCGCCTTGACCCGCCCGGCGTTCTCGCTCTGCTCCTGCGCATACCGCTTGGATAGTTTGGCAAACCGGGCATCGTGGATCTTCCAGGGCACATTGTCCTCACAGCGCCGCTCAAAGGGCATATCCAGCACCTTGCCCCGAGCCGGCAGCCTACCCGGCTTCCGTTTCTTGCGTACCCGGTCATTTTTCCGCTATCTTTGCCGGTAGGGCTCTTTGGAAATTGCCCGTCTGCTGTTTCTGCTGAACTTTATTATTGGTGGAGTGACCGGAAGTCCGGGCCTGCCCGCTGCTGGTTGCCTGGTATATTCCACTGACCATTTATCGACGGTTTATGGCAAGAGAAGCTTCCGGCCTTTCAGAATAGCGCTACGGAAATGTAAAACCGGCCACTTCAACAAACATTCACGGCCCTATGAAAAAGCCTCCGACTTTCCCACAGCTTCCCTCCCTCCGACCGTTTACACACAGTCCCCGCAGCGCTTACTACACAAAGCCAGTCTAATAATTTACCAGTTTAATAATTCGTCAGAGTATATTATAATAGAAAAAAATATACGAAGGAGGACCATATGAATTTAGTGCTAAGTGATAGGACTTTAGATTCCTTCAACCAGCAGCATCCAACCGTACAATGGATTGATTTATCGAGATTAAATATTGCAAACTGTGTTGGATGCTTTGGCTGCTGGACAAAAACGCCTGGAAAATGTGTCATACGCGATGATGCAGTGAAAGTTTATCCTCAAATTGCGGCCAGTGATCGAATCCTTTATGTCAGCAAAATTAAATATGGCGGTTATGATACGGTGATGAAAACCATGCTTGAACGAAGCATTCCTGTGCAGCAGGCGTTTATTCGTTTATTACATGGAGAAACACACCATGTTCAACGCAAAGTAGTGCCAAAAGCAGCCGTCATCATCGGCTATGGGGACATTTCTCCCGAAGAACAAGAACTCTTTTGCGCGCTTGTAGAACGAAACGCAAAGAACATGAGCTTTGAAAGTTATCGTATTATATTTGTTGCAGAAAATGAAGTCGAGGCAGCAGTAAGCAAAGAGGTGGCAGCATGGGAAAAGTGATGATTATAAATGCCAGCCCACGGGCTCCCAAGTCAAATTCCAAACAGTATGCTCAATTATTTTCGCAGTATTGCCACTGGGACACGGAATACTTTGAAGTGAAGAAGTCCAATCATTTGACACTTTGCCAGATGATCGGAAATTACTCAGACATTGTATTTGTTTTTCCACTTTATGCAGACAGCATTCCTGTGACACTCCTGAATTTCTTAAAAACCTTGGAAGAAAATGTTCCTTGTGAAAAGCCCACTATTTCTGTGGTTATTAATTGTGGCTTTATTGAGCCATACCAAAATGACATTGCAGTTAAGATGTTACAGCTGTTTGCAGGAAAAAATGGTTATCCTTTTGGTTCAGTATTCAAAATTGGCAGCGGCGAGGCAATCTTGACAACACCTTTTCGGATATTTTTGAAAGTAAAAATGAAAAAATTTGCTGATTCCATAGAAAAACAAAGATATAATAGTTTTCAAGTAACGATGCCAATCCCCAAAAAAATGTTTATCAAAGCCTCAACTGTATATTGGGAGAATTACGGAAAAAAGAACGGCATTTCGAAAGAGCAAATGCAGACCATGCAAATTGAATAGACGGGACAAGTATGATCCGCGGGGTATCTCTGGAAACCCTGTTCAAGATCGCCCAAGTGCTGAAAATCCCGCCCTCCAGGCCATTAGAGGATGACTGATGGACTGCGACGCAGTCAGAACAAAAAATGGGAGCGCCAACATCGGATAACTACATCCGATGTTGACGCTCCCATTTTGCTTGATAAAAGGTGAAAACCCGGCGTTTTCCCTATGGGCAGAACCGCCTTGCGGCCCCCACATGGGAAAGCATACTGCCCCTACACGGAAAAGCCGCCCCAGGCGGGTTCTTCGCCCATTAATTGCTTGCGAATGCAGTTTATCCCTTTAGGTTCTCTAGCGCAGCGGGGGTGTTGGAGAGAATTGCGCCGACCGTCTGACAGCTTTCCAACTCAGGACAGTCGCCACAGGTTGCCACGCCCTTTTGCAGGGCGCATTGGCGAATACCGCAAAGGCTTTCGCAATACACCGTTTTTACCCCATCCACGCGGCAGCCTTGACAGTTGATATGCTCCGGCAGAATGGGCGCATGATTTAATTCAGACCATAGTTTTGCAGTTTTCTCGCGCAATGCCTGATCGTTGTTGATCGTTGCAAGATAAGCCTCGCACTTCTCACAGTCCAGCCCACAATATGCAATCATATCCCTCACGATTATATCCCTCCTATAAGATATTGGCTTTATGATACAGTAATTCAATACTTTTGGATAGAGCCGTAAAGGAGAAATAATACGATATTTATTTCTACTTTACGGCAGTTCGCTTACCTCCCGCCGGTGTCGGCCAGAACGATTGTCCCGTCATAGGGGTTCCCAGTACGCAGGGAGCGCAGCCCCTTGACCTTTGCCTTGCCGTTTTTGAGCAAAGCGGCGGCAATCTAAGCGGTAAGGACCTTCCCACGCTGTTCGAAGAAACGGTCATTCTTCCACATGACGAACCGACAGGCCCGGTCCGAACAGGCAAAGTCCTTCTTGCCCTCGCAGACCAGCTTGCCGCAGCGGAGGCAGAGTCCCATCATCTCCCTCTCCGGTTGGAACAACTTTTGTATCCAACGAAGGCCCGAGGGATAATCAACTGTACCTGCTTTTTCAAAGACAATGTCCCATGCGTCTTTGCCGTCGCTCAGCGCCAGGGTAGGTCAGGGGTGTTGTCAGCGGAGGGCTTAGGGCTGCGGCCAAAGTCGGAATAAGGCAGCGTCTTGAGGCTGATATGCTAGAGGCCGGAATGGTGGAGATGTCCACCGTTCCGGCCTCAATGAGACTGCTCTATGAATCTGGATTTCACCTTCAGCAGGCTCCATAGCACCGCAGGCCGCCTGATGGCCTGCTGGGACCGCCCAACCCTATCATACAGATTCGGGCCGCGAAAGCATTCCAAGCTCCGTCAATGCCGTCGCAGCCCTGATTGGCCGAAATTCCCCCCAGAGCGGCAATACTCCGGTGAAGAGGCGAAATCCGGATGCAAAAGGGCTTCTCGTCAATCAATAGTCGTGGCCCGCCTGAGCGGAGCGATCCTCGTTATAGAGTTCTACGAAAATACCCAGTTCCTTGGTCAGATCAACATAGGAAAAATCACAGCCAACGCTCTCTCCCGTCCCGCGCAGCCAGGTCTTCTTGCCCGTCAGCTTCTCGCACTTTTCAAGGACTTTCTCCGTGGGGTCTTTGGTCAGAACCGCAATGTGGTGAATGCCGGGGCCGTGCTCTTCCAGCCAGGTTTTGTAGGCGCTGGGCGCCGTGGGTTCGATTAGCTCCAGTTCCATGCCGAAGGCCTTTAGAAACGCCGCCCGAGTCACGGGGCCGGAGAGAACCCCGTCAATCTTGAAGTCGGGAAAATCAGGGCTGCCGCCGATCTCCCAGGGGCCCATGCCAAAGTCTTCCTCGTAGTGCTTCACCGCCGCGTCGAGGTCCTCGACAATGATGCCGATTTGCAGTAATTTCGTGAATTGGGGTTCCATACTGTGCTCCTCCTCTTATTTCTTCAGATCCAGGTAGTCGATGTCGTCTTGGCTTAGCTGGATGTCCAGCGCGCCAAGGTTGTCCAGCATTTCCTTCTCATTCTGCGCCCCTACGATGGGGTACACATTCAGGCCGGAGTGGATGATGAAGGCCAGCGCCATCTGTGCCACGGAGACGCCGT
>CALWWH010000218.1 GCA_944385195.1 uncultured Oscillospiraceae bacterium
GCATTGTTCGACCCATCGCGCCGGATGTGCGTGGGTCCGAAGGGTATCGTAGAGCGCCTGGGCCGTCTGCGCCAGCTTCTTGTCATTGCGCCCACTGCCCAGCGTCGACGCCAGAGCCAGAAAGCCCGCGTCCGCCCGCTCGTATTGCTCCACCAAAAGCCGCTCCATCACCTGCGCCCGCAGCGACGCCACCTGCTGCTCTTCCGCCACCCGGAAGTCCGGAGGCAGATCCCGCAGATGGGCATACTGCCGCAGCAAGTTGCCGCGGAAGGCGTGGATCGCGCTGCTCTGGGCCAGATCGAGCAGGTGCGTCTGCCGCCGCTGATGGCGGGTGTCCGGGGTATCGTCCAGCGCCTGGCTCAGCCGTGCGGCGATCTTGCCCCGCAGCTCCGCCGCCGCCGCATTGGTATAGGTGATGATGAGAAACTCGGTCAGGTCGCGGCCTGCCCGCAGCTGCCGCAGCAGCCGCTCCACCAGAACCATGGTCTTGCCGGAGCCCGCCGCCGCCGAGACCAGCAGCGCACCGCCCTCATGTTCCACCGCAGCCCGCTGGGCCGCCGTTAATTGTCTTGGCACTGACCGCCCACCTCCTTTTCCAAACGCTCCCAGAAGGTCTTCTGATCGATCTTCTCCTGATACCTCGGCAAGCCGCAGCCTGCGTCCAGGTGGCACACCGCCGCCCAGTCGCACCACTGACATGCATCGTGGGCCCCGCGCCGCGCCGGGTTCGGAGAGACCTCGCCGGAAGCAATGCCGTCGGCCAGTTCGCCGGTCTTTTTTGCCACGTAGACCCGCAGCAGTGACAGCTGCCCGGGGCAGACAAGGCTGCCGCTGTAGGTTCCGTCCTTCTTCTGCCGGAAGGGCAGGTAGACCGGCACGCTTGCCTTCTCCATCGCCGCGAGCACCTGCTCGTTGTCCAGCAGGATGCCGCTGCGTCTGAGTTTGCTGCGCCGCTCTTTCTCCAGGGCGGCGGCATCCTTTTTGCTGCCGCTGAGCAGCACTTCCCGGGCCGGGAAATAGAGCACCCCCGCCGGCTGCACCGGATAGCCCAGGGCCTGCGCTCCATTTTGCTGTAGCGCGAACAAATACAGCAGCATCTGCAAGCCCATGCCGTGGTACACATCCGCATAGTCAAAGGCCTTCCTGCCGGTCTTGTAGTCTACCACACGGATGTAGTGCAGGCCCCCGTGGGCCCAGTGATCCACCCGATCCACCGCGCCGCGCAGTTCGCCTCGGGCGTGCTCGCCGGCCACCGCCACCGGGGGCATCCGGGCGTCCTCACCCCGCCCGAAGCGCAGCTCAAAGGCCGCGGGGGCAAAGTCCGACACCCGCAGCTCTGCCGCCAATTCCCGCACCACCGCCAGGGCCTCTTTGGCGTGCCGCTGAAACAGCCAGGCGAAGCGGGCATCCCGTCCGGTAAGATTCTGTTCATTTTCCTGCCGGTACTGCTCGATGTAGCCCTCGGCCAGGGCCTTGATATCCTCGTCAGACAATTCTGCGAAGCCACCCCGCGCCGCCGCCGCCCTGGCTGTCTTCTCCAGCACCTCGTGGACGAAGGTTCCAAAGGCCGGGGCGTCAAAGTCCGCCTCACCGGGCGCCTGCAAGCGCAGGCCGTACTCCATCAGATAGGCAAAGCGGCAGCGGGCAAAGCAGTCCAGATTGGAGGCCGAGAGCTTCAGCGTCCGTCCGTATAGCGCCGCCACACTCCCCGGGCTCAGCCGTCCGGGCTCCCACGCCGCCTGCCGGCGCAGCCGCGCCACTTCTTCGGCCAGGGCCGGCTCGGCTGCCGCCGCGCCGGTGGCGAGACAATAGGCCGCCGCATGGCGCAGCGTACTCAGATCTGGCCCCGCGGGCTGCACCTCCAGCTCCGGGAACAGGGCCTGCAGGCGTGTAAACAGGAACGAAGGCTGCACTCCCTCCGCGCTCAGGTGCGAAACTTCCAACCGCATCGACGGCGCAGAGAAGACCTGATAGGCCGCCGCCAACTCCTGTTGTAGGCGTCCTTCGGCATCCGGAGCCAATTCCACGCCCCGCTGGCGCAAAAACGCACGCTCTGGCTCGGTGAACACGCCGCTGGGGCTGCCCTGGGCAGGCATTTTCCCCTCCTCGGCCCCGATGACAAAGAGCACTGCCGGTCTGCTCCTCCGCAGGGCGGAGAGCGTGCCGATGGTCACCGCATCCAGGGTCGCCGGGATTGCCGCCACATCGTACTGGCTCAGCGTCAGCCGCAGCAGAGACAAAAACTCCTCCGCCCGGTACTGGGCGGAGCCCAGCACGCCGTGGAGCTGCTCGAGCGCCGTACACAGGATCTCATAAAGCTGCCCCGTCTCCTGGGCCTCCTGGAGCCGCCCGTCGTCCATCAGCTGCCGGGCAAGCTGGGTCAGCGCCTCCCGATATCCCACCGACTCCAGATAGTGATAGAGCGCGAGGGTCTGGGCCCCCACGTTCTGGGCGCTGTGCAGCGCATCCCGCAGGGCGCAGATGGGCCCAGCAAACCGCAGCCGCGCCTGATTCAGCGCGGCCAATCTCGCGATGGCCGCGTCGTCCCACTGGCCGTCATAGCCGTCGGGGTGCCGGGTCCAGGGCTGCTCCCAGCCGCGGCCCATAATCCGCCAGCGGCGGATGTAGTTTTCCAGCGCATCCGCGCTCTGGGCCTCAAGCCCCGTCAGGCCGGTCTTGAGCACGGCCAGCATTTCGTCGGTTTGCAGTCCCCCCGTCGCCGCCGCCAGGACACCGGTCACCAGGGCCAGCACCGGCTTGTCCAGAATCTGCGTCGCCGCCGAACGGAACGCCGGTACCTCATGAGCCCGCAGCACTGCCTCGGCCACGCGGGCACTGTCCTCATCCGGACAGGCCAGCGCCATCTCCCGCCAGCGCAGGCCCTGTGCGGCAAACTGCCGCATCTTCCCCGCCGCCCGGGCGCACTCCGCCACGCGGTCGGCCGCAGTATAGAGGCCCACAGCCCCCTCCGCCGGGGCGCTCACCCGCTCCCGGGTCAGCAGGGCGCGCTCGACCAATTGCAGCGCCGCCGGTTGGGCCGTGGGCTCCGCCATAGGGATGCACTCGTACTCTATGCCGCTGCGCTGCGCGCAGCGCAGCAGCTTCGCTGCTGTGGCCCGCTCGGCGTCAAAAGCTTCCAGGCCCTGGCGGAGGTCATCGCAGGTCAGACAGATGGTGACCTCCTCTGCCTCGCAGAGCAGCAGCTCCACCACTGCCCGCTCCTGGGCTGAAAAGTCTGAAAAGCCGTCGATGTACACCCGCCGCCCGGCGGCAAAGCCGCTGCGCTCCAGCGCCTCGCGCAGCCTTGTCAGCCGCTCCCGCGGGTCCATGGCGATGTTGGCGCAGGCGGCATCATAACTCTCCATCAGCAGCGCCAGCTCCTGTAGCTTGACCACCAGCTCCCCTTCGGACTGGGCGGCCGTCTGCCGCAGCAGTTCCGGTGCAATGCTGTAGCTTTTAAACTCGTCGATGGCCCATACCAGCCGCGTCAGGCCCTCCGGTGTGCGGCCCGCATAGAGCCGCAGCCGCTGGCGCACCTGCTCCACCGCCAGAGCCATGGTCAGCAGCCGTCCGCCCTTGTCCAGATACCGGGCACTGACCCCGCCGGTATGGGCAAAGACCCGCGCCGCCAGGCGGGTAAAGCTCAGTACCTCTGCATGCAGGCAGATCGCGTCCCCGCCGATGCGGCAGAGTTCCCGCTCGGTCTCATGGGACAGCTGCTCGGGCACCAACAGCCAAAGCCCGGACGCTCCCGCCCGGGCCTGTGCCGTCAGTTCGGCGAACAATCGTTTCGTTTTGCCGCTATGAGCACGGCCGTATAGGATGCGCAGCATGGGTCCTCCTCATCGCCTGACCTCTGTCTTGGGCTTTTACTCCTTTGGGCCGATTTGCAGCTCCTCGGCCCGCGCCTTCATGGCTTCAATGCAAATGGCGGCCACGTCTTTGACCTCCATCCCCAGCATCTGACAGCCCTGACGAATCAGCTCCCGGTCACACTTGGCGGCAAAGCGTTTGTCCTTGAACTTTTTCATAAAGCTGGAGACCTCCATGTCGGTGATGCCTGCGGGCCGCATCCGGGCAGCCGCC
>CALWWH010000219.1 GCA_944385195.1 uncultured Oscillospiraceae bacterium
AGGCCCTGCACGGAGGAAAATTATACCGATCGCCGCGCCGTCTTCGGCGGCTACGCCCTTGTGTGCGTCCGCGCGGCGCGCCAGGCCGGGACGATCACCGTCACCGTCTCCGGCGAGGGCCTGGCCAGCGGCACGGCCTGCATCGAGATGGCCTAGCGGCCCATCCCGCAGCCGGGGCAAGGGCAGGAAAAAAGAGACAAAAAAAGGAACCGGGGGCCGCTGGGGCGGCTCTCGGTTCCTTTTTTGCCTGCGCCCGGCCGCTGCCGCCGGGGTTTGGCCCTTATTCTGAGGTCTGCGCGTCCTCCGGGTCCTCGTCCAATGGTCCTGCGTCCTCGCCCTGGGGCTTATAGTCCTCGCCGACGCGGTTTTTTACCCGCTGGGCGGCGCTCTCCAGCTGGCGGTAGGTCTCCTCGTCCGGGGCGTCCTCGGCCACGGCGAGGTATTTTTCCATCTGGGCGGGGATATTGGTCACGCGGAAGTGCTCGCCCTCGCCCTCGTAGCTGGTGCAGATGGGGACATAGTCCACGTCGGTGAAGAGCACCTGGCCGTCGTCGTCCAGCTGCATGGACACCTGTAGGATCAGGCTCTCCATGGTGCCCTCGCGGCTCATGAAGCTGTAGAAGTTGCCCAGGGACCAGGCGATGAGGGCCTGGCGGGTGCTGCCGTCGCTGTTTTGCACCTGGCGCAGCTCCACGGGGCCGGCCACGTGGCTGTGGGAGCCGAGGATGATGTCCACCCCGGCCTCAATGAGGGTGTCGGCGATCTCCTGCTGGTCATCGCTCAGCTCGGTCTCGTACTCGCTGCCCCAGTGGAGCATGCACACGATCACGTCGGCCCCGGCCTCCTCCACGGCGCTGATGTCGGCCAGGATCTCCTCCTTGCGCAGGCCGGTGTAGGCGAAGTAGTAGTCCTCGTAGAGCAGGTTGACGCTAAACTCATAGCCCTCGGGCAGGAACATATTGTTCACGCCCTTGGTGTAGGCCAAAAAGGCCACGCGGATGCCGCCCACGTCCTTGATGACCGCGCCGCCGCTGACCTCGCGCTCGGCCTGGGTGTAATAGGTGCCCACGGCGTCGATGCCCGCCTGCTGCAGGCTCTGCCGGGTGGATGCCAGGCCGTTGATGCCGTATTGGATGGAGTAGGTGTTGGCGGTGCTGAGCAGGTCGAAGCCCGCCCCGGCCAGGGCCTGGGCCATCTCGGGCGGGGTGTTGAAGTTGGGCTTGCCCACGTAGGGCTGGTCGGGGACGATGTTGGTCTCGAGGTTGCCCACGGTGAGGTTGGCCGAGGAGAGCACCTGCGCCACCTCGGCAAAGGCGGGGGCAAAGTCGTAGCCGCTGCCGGTCATGGCGTCGCTGAGCTGCTCGTCATAGCACATGATGTCGCCCACGGCGGCCAGGGTGATGGTGGGCCCGGTCCGGCCCTCGCCGGGGTCCTCGATCAGGTCCTCCGGGTCCCAGATCACCTCGGGCAGGACCTTGAGGTTGGCCGTGGAGGCGATGCCGGACACCGGCTGGCTGCGCCCGGTGCAGCCGCGGAGGATGAGAAACACCACCAGCAGGATCAGCAGCCCGCCGCCGCCGAAGACGATGCGCTGCTTGCGGATATGGGCCCGGCGCCGCTGCTCATAGCGCCGCCGGCGCTCCCGCTGCCGCCGCAGGGCCTCCTGCCGCTCAAAATCGCTGTCATATGCCATCTGAGAACACCTCCGTCATCGAGTGCTGGCCCGCCTTGGGGGCGGGCTTGGCCTTATTGTACTACAAAATTCGCCCCAGGACAACCAAAACCGCGCCAAAGCGAGCAGAGTTTACACTTTGTCCTTTTTTTCCGCCCGGGTCTGTGGTATACTGTGCCTGTCCGGGCGCTTTTCCCCGGGCGGAAGGAGGGCTGCAAATGCGGCGACCAAGGACGGTCCTGGGCGTATTCGGCCTGGTGGGCGTGGTATTTTTGCTCCTCATCGGCCTCATGAGCCTGCTTTTGCCGCTGCTGGGCTACGGCCGGCAGCCGGAGCCTGCCCAGGAGGACAGCCCGGCGGCGCCGGAGCAGCCCCAGGGCCTGCCCGGCGTCTTCAGCCAGGACGGCAGCTGGAGGAGCTACCGCGACGGGGACTTTGAGGCCCTGCGGGGCGTGGACGTCTCCTCCCACCAGGGGGAGGTGGACTGGGCCGCCCTGCGCCGGGCGGGGGCGGACTTTGCCATGATCCGGGCCGGCTACCGGGGCTACACCGACGGGGGCCTGTTTGAGGACCCGCTGTTTCGCGCCAACGCCCAGGCCGCCGCCGAGGCGGGGCTGCAAGTGGGGGTCTACTTCTTCTCCCAGGCCATCACCGAGGCCGAGGCCGAGGCTGAGGCCCGCTTCGTCCTGGAGCTCATCGAGGGCCTGGACATCACCTGGCCCATCGCCTTCGACTGGGAGACGGTGCAGGCCAAGGCCCGCACCGACGGCCTGTCGGGCTTGGAGATGACCAACTGCGCCCTGGCCTTCTGCCGGGTCATCCGCGAGGCGGGCTACACCCCGGCGGTGTACACCAACCAGGCCCAGAGCAAGCTCTACTTCGGCTACGCCGAGGAGCAGATGCGCCAGGTGCAGATCTGGCTGGCGGACTACTCCGACACCCCGGAGCCGGACCACCCCTTCCAGATCTGGCAGTACACCGACGCCGGAACCCTCCCGGGGGTGGCCGCGCCCATCGACCTCAACCTCTGCTTTGTGGACTACGGCCAGGGCGGGGCACAGTGACAAAGCGCTGCAAAGCGCCCAGGAGAAAGGAAGAGCGCTCATGCTGATGCATGGGCGCTCTTGGCAGCGGGTGAAGGATTCGAACCCTCACAAACGGAGTCAGAGTCCGGTGTGCTACCTTTACACAAACCCGCTGTGTCGTTTGGACATACCTATTATACACACTCAGCGGGAAAAGTCAAGCATTATTTTTGCATTTGGGAAAAGATTTTACAGCCGGCGCAGCTGTTCCAGCCTTGCCTGCAAGTGCGGCGGCAGCCGGCCGCGGGAGGGGTCGCTGAGGGCCGGGGCGGCCTGCTCACACAGCTCCCGGAGCAGCTCAGGGTGCACCTGGCAGCCCGGGGACTTAGGGCCCAGGGGCGATGGCTCGGTCTCGGCGGGCATGGGCCAGCAGGCCGCGTCGCCGACGTAGAGCAAAGGCATCTTCGGGACGATGTCCTCGGTGTGGGCCCACTGGCTGACGAGCTTTAGGATGCCGTCATAGTACCAGGGCTCCATGCCCAGCAGCCCGGTGGCGGGGCTGCCCAGGGCGAAGAGGGCGCAGAAGACCAGCGTGGGCCAGTCCAGGGCGCACAGCCCGTCGCACAGCGCGGGCATCTGCACCACCAGGGCCTCGAGGCCCTGTCGGGGCGGGCTCTGGGCCCAGGGGTCGGCGGCCCAGAGCCTGCCGTCGGGCCCGATTTGCAGCCAGTGGGGCGTGCCCTGGGGCGTGAGGATGCCCAGACTCCCCTGCACCTGCATGGGGATGCTCAGCCAGTCGCCCCAGCGGCCCTCATAGCTGGCCAGGCCCAGGTCGATGGCCCGCAGCAGGGAGCCCAGGTCCGCCCCCAGAGCCCAGAGGCTGTGCTCGGCGGGGAAGGCGGCCAGGGCCTTGCCGCTGGCGTGGCTCAGGTGCACCAGGCGCAGAAAGTCCTGGCCGCTGCCCAGGGCGTCGGCCTGGGCGGCGCCCGGTAGGGCCGCAAAAAAGCGCGCCATGCCGGCATCGTCGGTCAGCAGCAGGCCCCGCTGGACCCAGGGCGCTTCGATGCCCGGGGCCAGGGGCACCACATACATATCGTAGCCCGCCATGCCGCCGCGCAGCAGCAGTTCCAGGGCCTGGCGGCGCTGCTGGTCGGGATACTCCGGCGCCAGGGGCTCGCCCCCGGGCGCAGCCTCCGGCAGCTGCGTGCGCGCCGAGACCCAGATCGTCTGCTCGCATCCGGTCAGCTCGGCCATATCCGTGGCCCACATGGCGGCCGTGGTCTGTTCTGCCATGGAATGTCCCCCCGTTGGTGTCATTTCCCCTCTATTTTACGCCAAAGAGCGGACAAATGCAACGACCAGGCCCGGGCGGAAATTATTTTGGTGATATCGTCGAAAGCGCTTGCAAAAACCCCGGGCTTTTGCTATAATATTGCATAGTTTGCACCCTATCAGATTGGAGCGAAAAACCATGAACACTCGTCAAAGACGTCTGCGCCGCCTCAGCGCCCTGGTCCTGCTGCTGCTGCTGACGCCCCTGCTGCTCACAGCCTCCGGCTGCAAACGCAGCACCGACAACCCCCTGGCCACCATCACCATGGAGAGCGGCGACATCATCACCCTCTACCTCTACCCGGACAAGGCCCCCAACACCGTGGCCAACTTCATCAGCCTGGCCAACAGCGGCTTCTACGACGGCACCATCTTCCACCGCACCCTGACCAACTACCTCATCCAGGGCGGCGACCCCAACGGCGACGGCACCGGCGGCCCCGGGTACTATATCGCCGGCGAGTTTCCCCTGGCCGGCCACAGTGAAAATGACCTGAGCCTCACCAGCGGCGTCATCGCCATGGCCCGCTTCTGCGCCACCAACGAAACCGACCCCGCCTATTTCGACACCGCCGGCAGCCAGTTCTTCATCCTCTGCCGCGACAAGAGCGAGGACTACGACGGCAAATACGCCGGCTTTGGCAAGGTCTTCCAGGGCATGACCGTGGCCCGGACCATCTCCCAGGCCGACACCGGCACAAACGACCGCCCGAAGGTCGACCAGGTCATCAAGACCATCCGCGTGGAGACCTACGGCGCCGACTACGGCGCGCCGGAGACCATCGCCATCCCCGCGTCCTAAGCCCCCGGCGGTTTTGTCCCCGGCGCCCCGGCGGTTTTGTCCCCGGCGGTTTTGTCCCCGGCGGTTTTTACCCCCCCCAACATACGTCCAAGCCCGCGGCCTTGCGCCGCGGGCTTGCGTTACCCGGCAAAGCCCCCAGGCTTTTGCAGCCTGGGGGGTCAGTTTGTCAAAAAAGCCTCGCAGAGGTTGCCGCCCGCGGCGGCAAATAAAGTCCAATAGGCTTTCTGCCGGGGCGTGTACCTGGCAGAAACCACTGCTCAGGCTGCAAGTGTGGAATTTGTCCCCCTATGGGGGGACAAATTATGCGCGCAGCAGACTGCAAAAGTTTGGCCCAAAAGGCCGCAGGCCTTTTGGGGCAGTCTCAGCCCCCAGGCTGCAAAAGCCCGGGGGCTGCTGTCTTAGCGGTCTTGTGTCTCTCAGCGGATGCCGTAGTGCTCGATGACGTAGTCCATGTCCTTGTCCCCGCGGCCGGAGAGGTTGATGAGCACGGAGCCGCGGTCCATGGTCTTGGCCAGCTTCATGCCGTAGGCCACGGCGTGGGCCGACTCGATGGCGGGGATGATGCCCTCCAGGCGCGAGAGGGTGTAGAAGGCGTCGATGGTCTCCTCGTCGTCGATGACGTCGTACTTGACCCGGCCCAGGTCGTGCAGGAAGGCGTGCTCGGGGCCGGAGGAGGGGTAATCCAGGCCGGAGGCCACGGAGTAGACCGGGGCGGGGTTGCCGTCGGCGTCTTTGAGCATGATGGAGTTAAAGCCGTGCATGACGCCCTCGGTGCCGAAGTTCAGGCTGGCGGCGTGGTCGCCCAGGGCTCTGCCGCGGCCCAGGGGCTCGACGCCGTAGATGTCGACGGGGTCGTTGAGGAAGCCGGCGAAGATGCCCATGGAGTTCGAGCCGCCGCCGACGCAGGCCACCACCGCGTCGGGCAGATGGCCGGTCATGTCGACGAACTGCTCCCGGGCCTCGATGCCCACGACGCTCTGGAAGTCGCGGACCATGGTGGGGAAGGGGTGCGGGCCGACGACGGAGCCGATGCAGTAGATGCAGTTCTGGTAGTCGCGGGCGTATGCCTCGAAGGCCGCGTCGACGGCCTCCTTGAGGGTGGCCAGGCCGTCGGTGACCTCGATGACCCTGGCGCCCAGGATCTTCATGCGGGCCACGTTGGGGGCCTGCTTCTTGATGTCGACGGCGCCCATGTAGATGTCGCACTCCAGCCCGAAGTAGGCGGCCGCCGTCGCGAGGGCGACCCCGTGCTGGCCGGCGCCGGTTTCGGCGATGACCTTCTTCTTGCCCATGTATTTGGCCAGCAGCGCCTCGCCCATGCAGTGGTTTAACTTATGGGCGCCGGTGTGGTTTAGGTCCTCCCGCTTGGCGTAGAGCTGGATGGTGCCGCCGAGAGCATTCGAGAGCCGCTCCAGATGGGTGACGGGGGTGGGGCGGCCCTGGAACTCTTCCCGGATCCGCCGCAGCTCGGCGATAAACCGCCTCGACTGGGCAATCGAGAAGTAGGCCTCGGTGATCTCCGCCATCGCGGCTTTCAGCTTGTCGTCGATGTACACGCCGCCGTACCGGCCGAAGTAGCCGTCCTTGTCGGGGTAGCGGCTGAAATAGGTGTCGAAATCGATGTTGTTGAAGACCATTGCGTTTCCCTCCGGATAAAAATTTTAGATGGTTTTATTCTAGCATAAATCCGGGGATTTGTCTATATTTTTCCCGCGGCGGGGCACGGATTTTGTTTTCCCTCTTGCAAATTCCCCGAATATCTGCTATACTGGAGACAATCAGGCGATTTTTTGTACAGCCGTCCGCCTGAAATGGACAGAAGGGGATCAATATGGCAGAAACAACGACGAGACGGAAAAGATTTGAGACACTGCGGTCGGTCTTTACCCTTG
>CALWWH010000220.1 GCA_944385195.1 uncultured Oscillospiraceae bacterium
ATTGGTGCATTTGATTTTGAGGAAGCAAGGGAGCAATCCCAAGCAGCCCAAAAAGAAAAGAAAACCGGCGTAGCCTAAACTACGCCGATTCTCTCACATAAATGTTTTCTTACGTCACCGCCCCTAATGGGGCGGTTATTTTTTCAGCTTGTCAGACTTTTCCGGTATTTATTTTATTTTTTAATGGAATATATTGGGGTTTTCCCCTCATATTTAGGCTGCTGGCAAACACCAGCAGCCTTTTTGCGCATAATCGCGCTTTGTTCTGCGCACCATAAGCGCACAACGGAAGAATCGAGGTGCCCATATGTCATCCCCCATTCAAGTTTACTCCGAGATCGGCCGTCTGAAGCGGGTTCTGCTCCACCGGCCCGGTGCGGAGTTGGAAAATCTTGTTCCGGAATACCTAGAGCAGCTGCTCTTTGACGACATTCCGGATCTGCGCATGGCCCAGCAGGAACACGACGCCTTTGCCGACACCCTGCGGCAGAACGGCGTTGAAGTGGTCTATCTCATTGACCTGGTGGCAGAGTCGCTCACCGACGAGGCCATCAAGGCACAGTTTATTGACGACTTCCTAGCCGACGCCCGCATCACCACGGACCGTGAGCGCGCCAGTCTGCGGGAGTATCTGGCCGCCATGGAGACAAAAAAGATGATCTCCGCCATGATGGCCGGCGTGCGCAAAGACGAGCTGCCCAACAGCCAGAGTCTCGGCGATTTTCTGCGCCACCTGGAGGGCGGCTATCCCTTTGCCCTGGACCCAATCCCGAATCTCTACTTCACCCGGGACCCCTTTGCCGCCATCGGCCCGGGCGTGAGCATCCACCGGATGTTCTCCGCCACACGCCACCGGGAGACCATGTTCGCCCACTATATCTTCCACCACCACCCGCTATACCGCCAAGTGCCGATCTTCTATGATCGGGACGAGAACTTCCCCCTGGAGGGCGGAGACATTCTCATTCTCAGCCCCCAGACGCTCGCCGTGGGCATCAGCCAGCGCACCCACGAAAACGCCATTGAGCGCTTCGCCAAGCGGATTCTGACCCCGGAGAGCGGGTTTGAGGAGATATTGGCCTTTAATATCCCCAAGCAGCGCAGCTTCATGCATCTGGACACCGTCTTCACCATGGTAGACCGGGATACCTTCACCGTCCACCCAAATATTCTGCGGGAAATTGACATTATTGTCCTCACCCGGGACGCAGACCGTATCCGCATCGACCAGGAGACGGGCACCATCGAGCAGATTTTGCAGAAGCACCTACACCTGGACCAGGTGCATCTGCTCCGCTGCGGCCACCGCAACACCATCGACGCGGCCCGCGAACAGTGGAACGATGGCTCCAATACGCTCGCCATCGCGCCCGGCGAGGTCGTGGTCTACTCCCGCAACCGCGTAACCAACGCGCTTTTGCGTGACAGCGGCGTGCGCGTGCACGAAATTCCCTCATCCGAGCTCTCCCGCGGCCGCGGCGGCCCCCGCTGCATGTCCATGCCGCTGGTGCGAGAAAAATAATTTTTTAGGAGGATTACTATGCCTGTTTCACTCAAAGGAAAATCTTTTAAGTCCCTGCTCGACCTGACCCCGGCCGAGATCCGCTACCTGCTCGACCTCTCCCGGGACCTCAAGGCCAAGAAGCGCGCCGGTATCCTCGGCCATGCCCTGGAGGGCAAGAACATCGTGCTGCTCTTTGAGAAGACCTCGACCCGCACCCGCTGCGCCTTTGAAGTCGCCGTCCACGATGAGGGCGGCCACGTCACCTATCTCGACCCCTCCGGCTCCCAGATGGGCAAGAAGGAGTCCATGGAGGACACCGCCAAGGTCCTGGGCCGGTTCTTTGACGGCATTGAGTATCGTGGGTACGACCAGGAGGTGGTCAAGCTCCTGGCCTACCACTCCGGCGTGCCGGTCTACAACGGCCTCACCGATGCCGACCACCCGACCCAAATTCTGGCCGACATGCTGACCATTGAGGAGCACTGCCCGAAGCCCCTGCGGGAGGTTAAGGTGGTCTTCCCCGGCGATGTGCGCAACAACATGTGCTACGCCTGGATGTACGGCGCGGCGAAGATGGGCATGCACTTCGTGGGTATCGGCCCCAGAGAACTGCTCAGCGGCGTCGACGCCCAGACCCTGGAGAACACCCAGAAAATCGCAGCCGTCACCGGAGCCCGGATCGAACTGACCGACGACCTGGGCGCCGTTCAGGGGGCAGACGTGCTCTACGGCGACATCTGGGCCTCCATGGGCGAGGAGGACCTGATCCCCGAGCGCGCCCGGCTGCTGAGCCCCTATAAGGTCACCAGCCAGCTGCTGCGCCGGACAGAGAACAACGACGTGCTCTACCTGCACTGCCTGCCCTCCTTCCACGACGACCAGACCACCCTGGCCAAGACCTGGCTTGAGAAGGGCATCAACATCTGCGAGGTGGACGACGAGGTCTTCCGCAGCCGCCACAGCGTCGTCTTTGACGAGGCAGAGAACCGCATGCACACCATCAAGGCCGTCCTGGTGGCGACGCTGTAAGGAGGCCTGCCGATGAAACCGTGTACCAAAGCCGTCGTGGCTCTGGGCGGCAACGCCCTGGAGGACAAATCCCTCCCGCCCACGGCTCAGTCGCAGCTGAAGGTCACCGAGCGCACGGCCAAATACCTCGCCGCGCTCTCCCAGGCGGGCTATGAGCTGGCCCTCGTCCACGGCAACGGACCCCAGGTGGGGCGCATCCTCCTGGCCTCCGAGACAGCAGCGGACGTAACTCCGCCCATGCCCTTCGACGTTTGCAGCGCCATGAGCCAGGGCTATATCGGCTACCAGCTGCAGCAGCAGCTCCGCAAGGCGCTGGAAGAGCGCGGCAGCCGCATCCCAGTGGTCACGGTGCTGACCCAGGTGGAGGTCGATGGTGAAGACCCGGCCTTCCGCCGCCCCACAAAGCCCATTGGCGCCTTTTACACCGAGGCCCAGGCCAGAGAATTGGAGCGTACCCGGGGCTGGACCATGCGCGAGGACGCAGGCCGCGGCTGGCGGCGCGTGGTAGCCTCTCCGCAGCCCCAGCGTATCGTAGAGCTAGACACCATCCGCCGTCTTTGGGACAGCACTATCACCGTCGCCTGCGGCGGGGGCGGCATCCCCGTCCTGCGGACGGCAGATGGGGAGCTGGAGGGCGTCAGCGCCGTCATCGATAAGGACCTCTCCGCCGAATGCCTCGCCGAGGGCACCGACGCCGATGTCCTGCTGATCCTGACCGAGGTTGAAAACGTCTGCCTCAACTATGGCAAACCCACCCAGAAGGCCCTCCGCGAGGTTACCCCGGAGGAAATGGAGCGCTACGCCGCCGACGGGGAGTTTGCCGAGGGGAGCATGCTGCCAAAGGTCCAGGCGGCAGTGCGCTTTGCCAAATCCCGTCCCGGCCGCCGGGCCATCATCACCTCCCTGGACCGCGCAGTGGAGGCCATGGCGGGTAAAACCGGCACGGTGGTGCAGTGAACGCCATCCCGGAGCGCCGCCAGAGGCGCAAGTGGAATCTAAGCGCCTACAGCATCCTGTTTTGGATCATTGTCCTCATCGCCGTGCTGACCTGGATCATTCCCGCCGGTGAGTATGACCTGCACCCCGACGGCAGCCCCATCGCAGGCAGCTACCACCGGGTTCCGGCCAATGAACAGGGCCTGGGCGCCATCGCCCTGGCCCTGGTGCGGGGCTTCTACGACGCCATCGAGATCGCCCTGTTCATCCTCATGGTGGGAGGCTTTTTGGGCGTCGTTATGCAAACCGGAGCCATCGACGCCGGGGTCGGCCACATTGTCCGCCGCATGGAAGGCCACGAGGCGCGGATGATCCCGGTGCTGATGCTGCTCTTCGGCCTGGGCGGCACCACCTTCGGTATGTGGGAGGAGACCATGGGCTTTTATCCGCTGCTGATCCCGGTCTTCATCGCCGCCGGCTACGACGCCCTGACCGCCATCGCCGTGATCATCCTCGGCGCGGGCACGGGAACGCTCTGCTCCACGGTCAACCCCTTCGCCACGGGCATCGCCTCGGGCTTTGCAGGGGTGAGCATGGGGCAGGGAATCATCCTGCGGCTTTTGATGCTGGCGCTTTTGCTGCCCATCGCGATTTTGTGGGTGCTGCGCTATGCCAAAAAAATCCGCCAGGCCCCCACGGCCAGCGCCGGTGTCGAGGCCCCGGCCCTGACCCGCGCCCAGAAGACCACCCTCTGGTGCTTCGCGCTGACCTTTTTGGTGATGATCTACTCGGTCATTCCCTTCGACGAACTGGGCCTGCCCATCCCGACCCTGGGATGGTACTTTCCGGAGCTGGCGGCACTGTTCCTCGTGGCGGGCGTTGTCATCGGTTTTCTGGCCAAGATGCGCGAGCAGCAGGTATATGATGCCTTTTTGAAAGGAGCCGGGGACTTGTTGGGCGTTGCGTTCATCATCGCCCTCTCCCGGGGCATCACCACCGTCATGAACGACGGCAAAATCACCGACACGATCCTCTACTGGGGTGAAAAGGGCCTGCGCGGCGCCCATGCAGCCGTTTTTGTGCTGCTGATCTTCGGGCTCTATCTGGCCCTGAGCTTTGTCATCCCCTCCAGCTCCGGCCTCGCGACGCTCTCGGTGCCGGTTCTGGCGCCTCTGGGTGCTTTCGCCGGGATCAGCGGGTCGCTGATTGTCACGGCATTTCAGACCGCGTCTGGTCTTGTAAACCTCCTGACCCCCACCTCTGCGGTCATCATGGGCGCGCTGGCCCTGGGTCACGTGCCTTATGCCAGGTGGCTGCGCTTTGCCGGAGGCCTGCTGGCAGTGTTCTTACTGCTGACGGTGGGCGCGCTGCTGCTGGGCGTCGCCCTGCCGGGCATTGCCTAGTGGACCACCTGCCGCCGGTCTTCGCAGGGCAGATGGCCCACCGTACCATGACGCTACGCCCTGCAATTGGGGCAAGGAGGGCTTGAAATGAGAAAACGGCGCTGGCATCTTCTGCTTGCTTTGGCGCTGATCCTGCGTCTGGTTCAGACCGCATCAGCCAGTGGGCCCTATCCCATCACAGTCCGCGCCTCGAGCCATGGCACTGTGAGCGTTGATAAGCAGGTCGCAGAAAAGGGTGAACAGGTCACCCTAACTATAATCCCTGAGGAAAACTACACCCTGGACCTTCTGACGCTCACAGACCGCTATGGCACGCAGCTCCATGCAGACGGTATGGGCGGGGGCGTATACGTCTTCACCATGCCGGGCTCCGCAGTCACCATTCAGACGCGCTTCATCCGCCAGACGGCCATCAAAAATCCGTATACCGACATTACCACCGCACATAGGTATTACGACGCCATTTTATACGTCACCGAGCAGGGGCTAATGCAGGGTGTTGGAGATCAAAAATTCAACGCCGCCGGGGCCCTCTCCCGCGCAGCGATGGCCACCGTGCTCTACCGTCTGGAGGGTAAACCGGAGCTTGCCTTTGCCGGACGGTTTTCCGACGTGTCCGGGGACCGTTGGTATGCCGCCGCGGTCGAGTGGGCGGCGTCCTGCGGCATCGTCAACGGCTACGGCAGCACCTTCGCCCCCGATGAGCCGATCACCCGCGAGGATATGGTCACCATGCTCCTGCGCTACGCCCGACACGAGCATATGAACCTGCTGACCACACAGGATCTGCTGGCCGGGTTCATCGACGGCGGCAATGTCAGAGAGTACGCCGTCAGCGCCATGAACTGGGCCGTTCGATACCATCTGGTAGAGGCCATTGCGCCGGGCGTCCTGGCGCCACAGGCCACCGCCACGCGGGCGCAGGCAGCGGCTGCACTGATGGCCCTGGCAGACATCGAAAGAGAACACAGTCCCCTGCTTTCAAAGAGCGAAAGCAGGGGACTTGCGCTGGATTAAGGGCGCCGGCTTTTGCCGGCGCCCTGTCTCAGAGGCATTTCTTACTTTTTCTCAGCGCCTGGCGCTGCGGGCATTTTGCTGGGGCCAAAGCCGGGGATTTTGGACGGATCGAAGTCTTTGGGCAGCTTACTGGGGTCAAAATCCGGCATCTTGGACGGGTCAAAGCCCTTGGGCATCCTCCCGCCCTTGGGCATTCCGCCGCCCCTGGGAGGCATTCCACCGCCCATGGGAGGCATTGCGCCGCCCATCATCATGCCGCCGCCCATGTCTGCACCCATGCCGCCAAAGCCGCCGGCACCGCCGAAGCCTCTGCTCTGCTCCTGGCTCCGGGCATCGAGGGTGGATTCGTCCACGGCAGCGCCGACGAACTGGGAGTTGTAAAGCTCGGCATAGAAGCCGTTGGCCGCCAGCAGGGACTCGTGGTTGCCCGACTCGATGATGTCGCCGTCGTTCATGACGAGAATCACGTCTGCATCGCGAATGGTGCTCAGGCGGTGGGCAATGACGAAGCTCGTGCGCCCGCTCATCAGCTTCTGCATGGCCTTCTGGATCAGAACCTCGGTACGGGTATCGACGGAGGAGGTCGCCTCGTCCAGAACCAGGATGTGCGGGTTGGACAGGAACGCGCGGGCGATGGTGATCAGCTGCCGCTGGCCCTGGGAGATGTTGGTCGCATCGTCGTTGATGATGGTGTCATACCCATCTTTCATGGTGGAGACAAAGTGATCGACATACGCGGCTTTGGCCGCGGCGATGATCTCCTCCTCGCTGGCCTCGCGGCCCTCAGCGCTGTTGTAGCCGTAGGCAATGTTGTCTCGGATGGAGCCGGAGTAGAGCCAGACATCCTGCAAGACCATGCCGATCTGGCTGCGGAGGACATCGCGCGGAATCTGGCGGATGTCGACGCCATCGATGGTAATTCTGCCACCATTGACCTCGTAAAAACGCATGAGCAGGTTGACCAGCGTGGTCTTGCCGGCGCCGGTGGGTCCGACAATGGCGACCTTATCGCCGGGCTTGACCTCAATGGACAGGTCCGTAATCAGCGGCTTCTGGGGATCATAAGAAAACTTGACATGCTCGAAGCGGACAACCTTGGGGTTCTCCAGGCCCATGATGGGCTCCATATCGGGAGTCATTGGCTCTTCATCCAGCAGCTCAAAGACACGCTCGGCGGAGGCCACGGTGGACTGGATTGTGGAGGCCATAGACGCCATGGCCTGGATGGGCCGCATGAGCTGGCGGGAGTAGGTGGCCATACCGGTGATGGTACCCAGCTCCATGGTGCCGTTGATGACGCCCAGGCCGCCGACCACGCAGATGACGACGTAGTTCAGGCCATTGAGAACCTCTGTCATAGGCATAATGATGCCGGAGATGAAGGTGGCGTGGTACGCGCTGTGGAACAGGCGGTTATTCTCCCGCTCAAACTTCTCGATGGCATACTGCTGCTGGTTGTAGGACTTGACAATCAGGTGACCGGTGAACATCTCTTCGATGTGGCCGTTGAGATCACCGGTGGAGGCCCACTGCTCGGTGTAGTATTTCTGGGCCGCCTTGGCCACAAACTTGGTCACAAACAGGATCAGGCCCACCGTTACCAGGCTCACCAGCGTCAGCAGCCAGCTCAGACGGAACATGAAAAACAGCACCGAGAACACGGAAATGATAGAGCTGAGAATCTGGTTGAGGCTCATTTGCAGGCTGTGAGAGATGTTCTCAATGTCGTTGGACACGCGGGACAGGATATCGCCGCGGGAGTGGGTGTCGAAGAATTTGATCGGCAGGGTGTTGAGCTTCTCCTGGACCTCCTGGCGCATGTTGAAGACCAGGGACTGGGAGATGTGGATCATAATGAACTGCTGGCTCAGGGTGATGACCACGGCGCCGCCATAGCAGATAGCCAGCAGGGTAATGATGCT
>CALWWH010000221.1 GCA_944385195.1 uncultured Oscillospiraceae bacterium
GGGGCTATCTCATGTCCTGGGCAGAGCAGGGCGTACTGCTGCTCAACAGCGTCTTAAGTGTCCAGGCCCACAAGGCAGGGTCCCACAGCAAATTGGGCTGGCAATGGCTCACGGACAGCCTCATCGCATCCTTGGCTGCGCTGCCGCAGCCCATTGCCTTTATCTTATGGGGCAATTGGGCCCGGACAAAGGCGCCGCTGACCGTGTCTGACCATCCCCGCCTGGTCATTGAGAGCGCGCATCCGAGTCCTCTCTCCGCCCGCCGGGGCTTCTTCGGCAGCAGACCCTTCAGCCGGGTCAACGACTTTTTAACCATGCACGGCGCCGCCCCCATCCGCTGGGCCAGCGTCTATGAAAGCGAGGACACCCTATGAAATTCATTTCCTGGAACGTCAATGGCCTCCGGGCCGCTATGCAGAAGGGCTGGCAGGAGAGCTTCGAGCGGCTGGATGCCGACGTATTCTGCCTGCAAGAGACCAAAATGCGGCCGGAGCAGCTGGATTTGCAGCTTCCCGGCTATGATATGTACTGGAACAGCGCCGAGAAGGCCGGTTACTCCGGCACAGCGGTATTCTCCAAGGTCAAACCGCTCTGCGTCCGCTATGGTATGGGCATCGATGAGCACGACCACGAGGGACGGCTTATCACCCTGGAGTTTGAGCGCTTCTGGCTGGTCTGCTGCTACACCCCCAATGCCCAGGACGAGCTCAAGCGCATCGATTACCGCATGCAGTGGGAGGACGATCTGCGATCCTACCTCTGCGGGCTTGACGCAGTGAAGCCGGTGATCTACTGCGGCGACCTGAATGTGGCCCACGAGCCCATCGACCTGAAAAATCCCGGCCCCAACCGGGGCAAGGCGGGCTTTTCTGACCAGGAGCGGGACAAGTTTACCCAGCTGCTGGAAGCAGGATTTGCCGACACCTACCGCAGCCTCCATCCGGACCTTCGGGGCTACAGCTGGTGGAGTTACCGCGCCGGGGCCAGGGCCAGGAACGTCGGCTGGCGCATCGACTATTTCATCGTCTCAAAGCGCGTGATGCCCTGGGTGCGCATGGCCGCTATCTACCCCGAGATCGAGGGCAGCGACCACTGTCCCGTGGGGATGGAACTGGCGCTGTAATGCTTGACAGGGTTCTTATTGGGCGCTACAATAGAAATACAATTGTCGAATCATCTGAGGAGGCCACCCCCATGCACGATATGAACGAAGATATTCAGCGCGTGCTGATCAACGAGACCGAGCTGGACCGCATCACCTTCCGCATCGCTGAGGAGATCGACCGGGACTACGCCGAGAGCGAGCACCTGCTGCTGCTGTGCATCCTCAAAGGCTCTGTGGTCTTTATGTCCGAGCTGATGCGCAAGCTGAAAAAGCCCGTGGAGATCGACTTCATGCGCGTGAGTTCCTATGGCGCAGGCACCGTCTCCGGCAAGAACATCAACATCATTCTGGACATCTACCGCCAGGATCTGGATCAGTGCGACGTACTCATCATTGAGGACATCATCGACTCCGGCCGCACTTTAAGCTACCTGGTGGACTATCTAAAGCTCAAAGGCTGCAAGAGCGTCCGCACCTGCACCCTGCTGGACAAGCCCGAGCGCCGCGTCGTGGATCTGCAGGCCGACTACGTCGGGGTCGAGATTCCGGATGAGTTCGTCGTTGGCTACGGCCTCGATTTTGCAGAGCGCTACCGCACCCTGCCGTATATCGGCATCCTAAAACCTGAGATGTACAAATAAAAAGAAAAGACGTGCAAAAGCACGTCTTTTCTTTGCCTTAAATCACCCGTTTTTCCTTTAATGCGGCCAGTTCTTCCTCGCTGTAGCCCAGCACGCCGCCGAGGATCTCGGCGTTGTGCTCACCCAGACCGGGAGAGCAGGTATAGTCGATGTGGTTCTCAGACAGGCGGGGCGCAAAGCCGGGGATCTTGCGCTTGCCCAGCTGCGGATGCTCCACCTCGACGATGATGCCGCGCCGGAGATACTGCGGGTCGTTGGTAATATCGTCCACGTCCAGCAGCGCCCCAGCCGGTACATCAGCCTTGGCCAGGATGTCCATGGCCTCTTGCTTGGTGTGCTTTCCCGTCCACTCGGCGATGATGGCGTCAAGAGACTGCCTGTGCTCAAACCGGCTGTGCGGCGTCTGATAGCGCTCATCCTCCAAAAGATCCTCCCGCCCGATGGCCTTGCAGAGGTTGGCAAAGTGGGCGCTGCCGGGAGCGCGGGAGCAGTAGATATGGACGTAGTCGTTGGTGCCAAAGGGCTTACAGGGATAGGTGTCCGAGGGGGCCACATCCTCCAGCGGCATGGCGTTGCCCACACGGCGCGGCGGCTTGCCGGTGTTATAGTAGGGTTCCCAGCCGCTGCGGCTCAGGCCGATGATGAAATCCTGCATGGCGATATCGATGCGCTGGCCGATGCCCTGGCGCTCCCGTTGCAGCAGCGCCGCGATGATGCTCATGGCGCAGGCCATGCCCGTGCCGGAGTCGGCCACCGAAACGCCGGCTTTGATGGGCTGGTCGGGCAGCCCGGTGGCGGCCACAAAGCCGCCGGTGTGGGTGGCAATGGGGTCGAAGGCCGGATAGTCCGCATAGGGGCCGTCCGGGGCAAAGCCCTTGAGAGAGGCGTAGATGATCTTCGGGTTGATGGCCTTGCACTGCTCGTAACTCAGGCCCAGGCGCTCCATGGAGCCGGGGCCCATATTCTCGACGATGACGTCGCCCACTTGCAGCATTTTGTGGATGATCTCCAGGCCCTCAGGGGTCTTCATGTTGCAGGTGATGGACTTCTTGTTCATGTTCATAATCAAGAAGCCAAAGGTATCCACCCCGGGTTTGGCGGCGGAGTAGCGGCCCAGCTCGCCCTTGCCCGGGCGCTCAACCTTCCAGACCTCTGCACCCAGCCAGGCCAGGGTCTCGGTACAGACCGTGCCGGATTCAAACTGGGTCAGGTCGATGATCTTGTATCCGCTGAGGGGTCCGGTTCCCATATCAATCAGTTCCTTTCTGCATGACCCGCGTCTGGATGAACTCCTCCACCAGCGCGGTCATATTCTCGCGGTTCCACTTGCGGGCGTCCACGGGATCTGCCTTGAACAGCAGAACCGGGATGCCGGCGTCTTCCAGGGTCTTTTTAATGAAGTACGAGCCCTCGACGGCCTGCATGCAGTTCTCCGGAACCAT
>CALWWH010000222.1 GCA_944385195.1 uncultured Oscillospiraceae bacterium
TGATCGATTTCTCCTTGCAAATAGCAGTCAAGGGCGCAGGACCCAAAATATAGGGCCACTATGCGTCACTTTAACAGTATAAAGTATCTACCGCGGATTTGCAATTGTTCTTTGTACTAAAACCGTCGGATTTTGCAAGGAATAGTTTGTGCAGTTTTCAGATTGCACGATGTTGCGTTGTCCTGATGGGGATTTTCTTCCCTCCGCCGGAAAAGGCACCCGCAGCCTATATTGACTCTTTCACACGATAAAAGCGGCAGGATCCTATTAGATCCTGCCGCAAGTGCACATAATAGTCGTATTAGTAATGTATCTCAGGCCAGCGGAGTGTAGTCCGCAGGAGGAGTGATGCCCAGAGCCGTGCAATTGGCCTCGTTGTACTGTTTGGTGGAGCTTGCCGCGAACTGGACAGGCATGGTGCTGATATCCGCGCCGTTGACGAGGATCTCGTAAGCCATCTCGCCGGTGGCGACGCCCAGATCGTAGTAGCTGATGGACAGGGTGGCGACGCCGCAGCCCTTGCACAGGCCAGCCTCACCGCAGACCACCGGAGTTCCCGCAGGCATGGTCACGTTCGCAATCAGCTCAGTGTTGGAAGCAGCGGTGTTGTCGGTGGGGATGTAGATGACATCGCAGGCATCACATGCGTTCTGGGTAACAGAAGCAACATCATTAGAGTCAGAGAAACCGAACTCCTGGCAGGTGTATCCCAGCTTCTCCAGTTCCGCCTTCACCACGCCAACCTGATACAGGGAGTTGGCCTCAGCGGAGCAGTAGAGCAGACCTACCGTCTCGGCATCGGGGAACAGCTCCTGAATCATCGCAGCCTGGGAGGCCAGCGGAGCCAGGTCAGAGGTACCGGAAACGTTGCCGCCCACGGTGCCGGTCCAGTTCTCGATCTCCAGCGCAGTAGCGTAGTCAGTGATAGAGGTGCCCAGAACGGGAATTGTGTTGGTCCCTGCCACGGCAGCCTGCAGGGCAGCGGTGGCGTTGGCCATGATCAGGTCAACCTCAGAGGAAACAAAGCCATTAATGATAGTAGAGCAGGTGTTGGGGTCGCCCTGCGCGTTCTGGTTCTCGAAGGTGACATTCTCAGCGCCCAGCTTCTCCGTCAGGGTATCAATAAAGCCCTGCGTCGCAGCATCCAGAGCATCGTGCTGCACCAACTGGCAAATGTCGATGTTGTAGTGCTTTGCCTCAGTCTCAGATGTATCAGGGGTCTGCGTCTCGGTTTCATCAGGAGTTTGAGTCTCGGTCGTGTCAGGGGTCTGAGTCTCAGATGTGTCGGGGGTCTCGTTTGTGTCGGAAGTCTGGGGCTCGGTAGTGTCAGGGGTCGTGTTCGCAGGCTCGCTGCTGCAGGCGCCAAGTCCGACAATGAGCAGCGCTGCCAAAAGCAGCGCCAAAACCTTGCGTGTCTTCATAGTGTGCGTCTCCTTTAATTGTTTATCTTCTTGAACTTTACGAAGTTGAATTCCTTCGTGTTACAGTTCAGGATTATAGACCATCTGCCAGGAAATTGCAACTGTAAGTTTGCACAAAGTAGATAGTCCATATTTATGCAGATTGTATGGATCTGGGCTTTGTCATTCCTTCAAATCTCCCCTTGCACCTCCCCCTGGGCGTATAGTATAATATCCTTAAAGAAACAACTGAAAGGAGCGATTGACCAATGAGGAAAACCCCTATTTTTCAAGGCGTTGCCACAGCCCTTGTGACCCCTACGAACCCCTCCGGCGTGGACTACGCGCATCTTGCCAAACTGATTGACTTCCAGTTGGATGCGGGCATTCCTGCCCTGGTAGTTTGCGCAACCACTGGTGAGGCACCAACGCTTTCGGACGAAGAACATCTGCGCACTCTGGCATTTGCGGTCGAGCGCGCCGCCGGACGGGCGAAGATCATCGCCGGCACCGGTTCCAACGACACGGCCCACGCTATCATGATGACCCGCGAGGCCTGCAAATTGGGAGTCGACGCCATTCTGGCGGTCAGTCCCTACTACAATAAGCCCACTCAGCTGGGGCTGCGGCGCAGCTACGAAGCCATTGCCGATGCATCGACCAAACCGGTCATTGTGTACAATGTCCCCGGCCGCACCAGCGTCTGGATTGAGCCTGAGACCTATGCCGTCCTGGCAGACCACCCTATGATCTATGCCATCAAAGAGGCCAGCGGCGACTTTGACCGCCTGGTACACACCATGGCCCTGGTGGGTGATCAGCTTTCCGTCTACTCCGGCGAGGACGCAACCATCGTCCCTCTGCTCTCCATGGGCGGCCTTGGCGTGATCAGTGTCGTGGCAAACATCCTCCCCCGTGAGACCATCGCCATGTGCGATCTGTACTTCCAGGGGAAGATCTCCGAAGCCGCGACCATGCAGTGCAGACTCTATCCCCTTGTGAAAGCCCTGTTCTCAGAAACCAGCCCCGCCCCGGCCAAAGCCGCTCTGTCAGCTATGGGATACTGTGAGGACTACCTGAGATTGCCTCTGGTCCCCATGCAGGAGCCGAAGCGCAGCATTCTGATGGAGCGTCTGCGGCAGTGGGGGATCGAAGTATAACGCGAATTAACATGGGCACAGCTGCGCGCAGCTATGCCCTCCCAGAGGGCAGGGGTATCAAGCGCTTGTCCTCTGGGACATTGCCCACGGCGATGACCCCTCCCAAAGCGCGGAGGTAAGGGCGCCCCGGCGCCTTTTCAAAGGAGCTGACCAAATAAATGTCAACCACCGCCACACCACAGTATCTCCGCCTCTTAGCGGAACTCTACCCCACTCGCGAGTCCGCCGCTGCCGAGCTGTGCCGCCTGTCGGCATTGGGCCGCCTCCCCCGGGGTACTGAGTACTTTTTCTCCGATCTTCACGGTGAACATGAAGCTTTTCTGCACCTGCTGCGCTCCGGCGCTGGCAATGTCCGTGAAAAGCTGGACGGCCTGTTCCGCAACCAGATGACCGAGCGTGAACGAGGAGCTTTGGCGGAGCTGGTCTACTACCCTGAACGCATCCTGCCCAAGCTCCACTCTCCCTCGGACGAGTGGTTTGTCCTGACTCTGCACCGGCTAGTGCTGCTTTTTCGCGAAGTAGCCCACAAGGACCCGCTCCGAGAACTTCAGGACGCCATGGACCCGGCCCTGAAGGCCATGACCGAGGAGCTTTTGCTAACCGTGGGTGCTGACCGGGAGGACTACCTGGCCCAGATCATTCACTCCATTGTCGCTACCCATCTAGCCCCGCGGATGATCACAGAGCTCTGCCGTCTGATCCGCCACACCGCTGTTGACTCCCTGCATATTTTAGGCGACGTATTCGATCGAGGCCCTCGACCGGATCGCATTATGGACGAGCTCATGCGCTACCCGGATGTAGACGTCACCTGGGGAAACCACGACATTGTCTGGATCGGCGCCATGGCCGGCAGCCGGGTCTGCCTCTGCTCCCTGCTGCGCATCGCCCTGAGC
>CALWWH010000223.1 GCA_944385195.1 uncultured Oscillospiraceae bacterium
GGCAAAGGCTTTTTCCACCGGCACCGGATCGCCCAGCGCCCCGTCGTAATATGCCGTACCGTGCACCCTATAGGGCTTGCACACGAAGGGAATCGCGCAGGAGGCTTTGAAGACGCTGTAGTCATCCTGCCGGATGTCGCGCTTGTCAAAATAGTGCGCCTGGCCGGTCTGGGCATCGGTGGCGAGGACATACAGCTCCATGGGGCTGTCCCGCAGGGCGCAGTAGTCCAGAGGATTCTCTCCGTCAGAACGGCTCAGAGTCCCATATACGTAATCCATGTCGATAAAGGAGTGCTTGAAGATAAAGTTTCCCATGCTCATGTACTGCTTGCGGAACGAGTAGTCCATGTAAAATTGATAGTTCCGGCCCCGCTGACCGGCTGCGTAGGAGGCCAGGTTGGCGCTGCCGGCGGAGATACCGATGCCCAGATCGAATGCAATGCCCTTGTCCATACAATAGTCGAAAATACCGACGGCGTAGATCCCTCGGAGCCCGCCGCCTACGTCTATCACGCCGAGTTTCATGTTTTCACCCTCCCAAAGCAAGCCCCATCAGAGGAATAACTCGCAGTCCTTCCGCTCAGAGCAGACCTTCTTGAGCATCAGGCTGACGGCAGAGAGGGCCACAGCGTTCAGCGCTCGGGCGCTGTGGGGGCAGACGGCGACGCAGCGCATGCAGCAAATGCAGGCCGTTTCGTCTACTCGCTTGGGATTGTCCTTGTCGATGGCCTGCACGGGACAGCTGGCCGCGCAGAGGCCGCAGCTGACGCAGTCCTTGCTGGCCTTGGGCACCATCCCAGACTTGCCGGCCTTCTTGTAGGGGCGGCTGCCGGGGATTGCGGGCTCCGAATCATCCCCCGCAGCCAGTTTGCGCTGAATCTGCTGGGCAAACTCGGCCAACTGCGCGGTGTCCTGGGCATCGGGCCGGCCGGCGGCAAACTGACGGGCGATGGAGTGCTCCGCGATGGCGGCAACGGCGGCAACAACGCGGAAGCCGGCCTGCTTTGCGGTATCCTCCAGCTCTGCCAGCGTATCCTCGTAGGCCCGGTTGCCGTAGACACAGACCAACACGGCCCGGGCGCCGTTGCCATGCATCTGGCACAGCCGCTCCGCTGCCACAGCAGGAACGCGCCCGCCATAGGACGGCACGCAGAGGAAGGCCACATCCTCCTGCGTCAGGGTAACGGCGTTAAAATCTTGCCGACTGTCGCTCAAGTCGACGGTGCTGACCTCCCCCTCCAGTGCGCCGGTCAAAATGTCGGAGACCTTTTGCGTGCCGCCTGTGGGGCTAAATACGATGTCATACAGCTTCATAAGTATATCCTCCTTTTGACACATCCCTGCTTTTTCACGAGAAGAAATTTAATGCAGATACAATCGGTAGAATGATACGTGCTTTAGTTTAGCATTTACAAAATATAATGTCAACACGAGCCTTAAATTTAGATACGCCTGGTTGCTGGAAGGAATATAGACCTGGCAAGTCGCTATGAACGCTCTTTCTGCGGTGCGCTGCCCCGGGGGCGCAACCAATTGTTGCGGCCTCTGGCCATAGAAATCGCTGGACAGCGGGCCATGAACCTGGTATCATCAAAGGCGGAGGAGGCGAGGCAATGAACATTGAGTTTGCAAACCGACTGTGTGCCTACCGCAAAGCGGCGGGGCTGTCCCAGGAGGCGCTGGCCGCGAAAATTGGGGTATCCCGTCAGGCGGTGTCAAAGTGGGAGCGGGCCGAGACATCACCGGACACGGATAATCTGATCCAGCTGGCGAGGCTATACGGCGTGACTCTGGATGCGCTGTTAAATTTGCAGCCGCAGACAGAGGTTAAGATGGACGTGGAGACGGCCGAGCAGGCCGCTGAGCCATCAGAGGAAACCCACCGCCGGGCGCGGCGGCTGCGCGCCATTCCCTATCCCGTCCTGTGCAGCATCGCCTATCTGGTTTTTGGCTTCACCGGCTGGTGCGGGGGGTGGGCCTGGGGCTGGCAGGTGTTTTTGAGCATCCCGCTGTTCTACACGGGCATTGAGGCCATCGAGCAGCAAGACCCGCATCTTTTCTGCTACCCTGTCCTGGCGGCCTGGGTCTATTTCTGGCTGGGCATAAAATTTGATGTATGGCACCCCGCCTGGCTTGTTTTTTTGACCATTCCGGTGTATTATGGTATTACCGAAGCGGTGCGGAAATAGCGCCCGCCAAGAGGCCATTGATAAGGAGCAAGGCATATGCGATTTACGAAAATGCACGGCCTGGGCAACGACTATGTCTACGTCAACTGCTTCCAAGAGACCGTCGAAGACCCCAGCGCGCTGGCAATTCAGGTCTCCGACCGCCACTTTGGCGTCGGCTCGGACGGTCTGATCCTGATCCGCCCCTCGCAGCGGGCGGATTTCCGGATGGATATGTACAACGCTGACGGCTCTTCCGCGCAGATGTGCGGCAACGGCATCCGCTGCGTGGCCAAGTACGTCCACGACCGGGGCCTGACGGACAAGACGGAGTTTACCATCGAGTCCGGCGGGGCCGTGAAGACCCTGAAGCTGAGCCTGGGCCCCGACGGCAGCACCCAATTTGTCACCGTGGGCATGGGAAAGCCTGTGGTCGGCTTTGTAGATAGGCCCGTGGAGGTGGCCGGTAAGGTCTGGCGCCTGACCGAGGTCAGCATGGGAAACCCCCACGCGGTTGCCTTTGTGGATCAGGTCGAGTCCCTGGATCTGGAGGGCATTGGCCCGCTGTTTGAGCACCACGAGCTCTTCCCCGAGCGGACGAACACCGAGTTTGTCCGCGTCATTGACCGAAAGACGCTGCAAATGCGCGTCTGGGAGCGGGGCAGCGGAGAGACCCTGGCCTGCGGCACCGGCGCCTGCGCGTCCCTGGCAGCGGCGGTGGTCAACGGCCTGGCCGAACGGGAGGCCACGCTGCATCTGCGCGGCGGCGACCTGCACATCCGCTGGGACGAGGCGAGCAATGAGATCCTGATGACCGGCCCGGCGACCTTCGTCTTCGACGGGGAGCTGTTATAACGAAAAAGCACCCTAATGGGTGCTTTTTCGTGTTCTATCGCAGCTGCCAGGACGCGGGGGTATACTGCATGAGTTCAAATCGGTTGCCATCCGGGTCGGCGATCCACATCTGCCAGGTGTTTTCCGGGCCAAAACTGGGGCCGGAGAGGATCTCAATGCCGGTCTGTTCCAGTTCAGCCTTGGCGGCGTGGATGTCCTCGACCTCCAGGGCGAAGTGAAGGTAGCCGATGTGGTCATCGTCACAGATGCCCCGCTCCATGCCGGGGACCGAGGTGAACAGCTCCACAAACTGCCGGGGCGCAAGCTCGATATAGCTCAGCCAGAGCTCCTCCTCGCGGCCCTTGAGCGCCGGGATTTCATGGCCGACCGACGCCATCAGGCTGCCATAGGTCAGGGAAAAGACCTGCCGCAGGCCCAGTTTGTTGCAGTAAAAGTCTAAGGCCTTGTCCATATCCGAGACCTTGAAGGCCAGGTGAGCCAGTGCACTGAATTTCATAGAGATACCTCCTTTTTCTTTATTATGGCATATTTTTCTCCGGTGTCAAGAGCGTTGTAAAGGGCCCATTGGCGGGGCGCTGCACGAGAAAAAGAGCGCCTGCCTAAAAGACAGGCGCTCTTGGCTGTATGGTCCGTGTCAGGCTGCGTCGACGGCCAGGTGGAACCCGCCGCTCACGGGCAGGCCTTGCTCGGCGGCGATGGCGGCGTCCAGGACACCCTGCT
>CALWWH010000224.1 GCA_944385195.1 uncultured Oscillospiraceae bacterium
AGGTTACGGAATGATTGAATGTCTGTTGGACGGCTCACTAAGACTGCGATAGAAGGAGCCTTGCCGGAGGGGGACTTGGCTGATCGAGGCATATACAAAGACGGTCCGTGAATATGAGGGGAGCTGACATGAAACTTTTATTCAAACTGGTTGGAACGATAGTCTTCTTTTCCTGGATTGCCTTATCTCTGGCGTCCATGATACCCCGCATGTTGTAGGCTCTCAAGGAGATAACAGGAGCAGCTGCCACGGGCTATCGGAGAAATTCGATGGCCCGGTTTCTTTTCATTTGAAAAATTATTTCCAAAACAAAAATACCTGAGCGGAGATCCACTCAGGTATTTTTGGCACGCCGTAAGAGATTCGAACTCCTGACCTTCTGGTCCGTAGCCAGACGCTCTATCCAGCTGAGCTAACGGCGCATGTCTTACAGACAGCTTATTCATGTTAACACACACCACTACAAAATGCAAGTATTTTTTCCCAATTCCTAAAAAATTTTTTCTTCTTGTCTTCATCCGGCTTTTGTGCTATGGTAACAATAATAGATAAACACGGAGGGATATTCCATGGGAGCCAGTTTTAAAACCTGTTTTTTTGGGGGATTTGACCGGAGAGATGTGATCTCCTTTATCGAGAAGAATTCCCGGGAGTTCCAAGGCCGAATCAGCAGCCTGGAGCAAGAGAATCAGAAGCTGAAAGAGAGCAATGCGGCCATGGAGAGCGAACTGCAGTCCCTGCGGGAACTGTGTTCGGATCACAGCGCTACTGTGCAGGAAAAGCAGCAGCTGGAGCAGCAGGTGAGCCAGATTGGTGAGCGCCTGGCTTTTCTGGAGGAGGAGACGGCGCGTCTGCGTCAGCAGGCGGAGGAATATCAGGGCATGAAGGATCACATTGCTGAGATCGAAATCAGCGCCCATAAGCGCACGGAGGAGTTTCGTGCCGCCGCTGTGGCCCAGCTGCGGCAGATGATTGCCCAGCAGCGCAGCTGGTGCGAGATTTCCCGCAGTCAGTATGCGGCCCTATCTGACCAGTTTGCCCAGAAGCTCCAGTTGGCCAAAGAGACCATTGAAAACCCCGATATGAGCAGTTTTGATGAGATGCTCAACAGCCTGCAAGCCCTGTCTGACAGCCTGGATTGAATCATTGCAACACATAGAACAAAGAACTGCCGCAGAAGCTTGCTTCTGCGGCAGTTGGGTTTTTTATCAGACTACACCATGGGTTTGAGCTGGGGGCTGATCTTCAGCGTCGCCTCCGTAGCTGCCTGGATCTGCTCAACGGTAAACTCAGGGTTGTACTCGGTAAGCAGCAGGCCGTCGTCGGTGCACTCGATCACGCACATCTCGGTGATGATCTTGCTGACGCACTTCACGGCGGTGTAGGGCAGACGGCACTTGGTCAGGATCTTAGGGTTACCTTTGGCCGTATGTTCCATGGCGACAATCACATGCTTGGCACCAACCAGCAGGTCCATGGCGCCACCCATACCGGGCATCTTTTTGCCGGGGATGATCCAGTTGGCCAGGGAGCCCTCCTCGTCCACCTCGAGGCCGCCCAGAATGGTAGCGTCCACATGGCCGCCGCGGATGAGGCCGAAGGAAGTGGCCGAATCAATAAAGCAGCCGCGATCAGAAGCGGCGGCAGGCTGGCCGCCGGCGTCAACCACGCGAATGGGGTCGCGGTTTTCCTCGTTGACCAACCCTGCGCCGACAATGCCATTCTCGGCGTGCAGGGTAACATGGACGTTTTCTGGCAGGAAGCTGGGGACAAGGGTGGGCAGACCAATGCCCAGGTTGACCACGTCGCCGTCCTTCAATTCCTTGGCAACGCGAGCGGCAATAAAGCTTTTGATCTGAGACTTATCCATTAATATTTGCCTCCTTCCACCACATAGTCCACCAGGATACCCTGAGTACGGACGTCTTCCTTAGCGATACCGCCCAACTCCACAATCTCCTCGGCCTCGGCGATGACCGTGTCGGCTGCGGTGGCCATGACAATGTTGAAGTTGCTGGTGTCGCCTTTATACCAGACATTGCCGGCCTTGTCAATCTTGGCACCGGCAATAACGGCAAAGTCAGCCTTCAGAGGGGCCATCAGCAGATAGTCCCGGCCGTTGATGGTCTGCTTGCCCATGCAGTAGGGGCTGTCCTCAATGATGGTGCCCACGCCGGTGGGGGTCAGCACACCGCCCAGACCTGCACCCTGGGCGCGGATCATTTCAGCAAAAGAGCCCTGAGGCAGCAGGATGACTTCCAGCGTACCATCCTGCATGGACTGGGTGGCCACCTCGGGGTTCAAACCAACATGGGTGGCAATCAGTTTTTTCACCTGGCGGTTGTGGACCAGCTTGGCCACGCCATAGAACTCCTCGCCCATGGGGCCGCCCGCAAAAGCAGCGTCGTTGCAGATCATGGTCAGGTCTTTCACACCGCTCTTGGACAAGGCGTCCACAAAACGATGTGCATTACCACAGCCCATAAAACCACCGAACATCACGCT
>CALWWH010000225.1 GCA_944385195.1 uncultured Oscillospiraceae bacterium
GTCAAGCCCGGTGAGAAGCCTGCAAGACCTCCGCTGATGGTCAACCCGCAGTACATGGCTGTTCAGGTCGCTGAGATCGGCGAGGGCAACCTGGATATTAAGGGCTGCATCGAGGCCGGTCTGGCCGGAGGCAGCGAGTACTTCCTGATTGAGCAGGATACCACCTATGACCGTGATCCCATGGAGAGCCTCCGCATCAGCCGCGACAACCTGATCGCCATGGGCTATGGCGACTGGTTCTGATACAGCCATGGAGACTGACACTGACCTGAGAGTTGGCGTTATCGGCGTCGGCAACATGGGCGGCACCCATGCCCGTACGCTGTATGACGGCCTAGTCCCCGGTCTGCAGCTGGCAGCGCTCTGCGATATCGATCCGGAGCGCGCCGCCCTGCTGAGGGATGCTTTTCCTGTCCCGGTCTACACCGACCGGCAGGAGATGTTCGACCGGGAATCACTGGATGTGATTATCGTCGCAGCGCCGCATTATTTCCATTGCGAGATCGCCGAAGAGGCGCTCTCCCGCGGAATGCATGTGCTGGTGGAAAAGCCCATGGGCGTCCGTGCCAGCGACGCGCAGCGTTTGGCAGCGGCAGCGAAAGCTAGTGACCGTGTCTTTGCCATCATGTTCAACCAGCGCACCAACGAGCTTTTTGCAGAGGCCAAACGGCTGCTTGATGAAGGCGCTTTGGGACGCATTAAGAAAAGCGTCTGGATCATCACCAACTGGTATCGTACCCAGGCGTATTACGACTCCGGTTCCTGGCGCGCCACCTGGCGCGGTGAAGGCGGCGGCGTATTGATGAACCAGGCCCCACACAATCTGGACCTCTGGCAGTGGCTGCTGGGCATGCCCAGCAAGGTCACATCAGTTTGCGACGTGGCGAAATATCACCGCATTGAGGTCGAGGACGACGCCACCATCCTCACGGAATATCCGGACGGCAGTGTGGGCATCTTCACTACCTCCACTGGCGAATTTCCCGGTACCAACCGTCTTGAAATCAGCGGTACCCGCGGCAAGATGGTTCTGGAGGACGGGAAACTCAAGCTTTGGATGCTGGAAGAGGACGAGGAATCCTTCCGCTTCAGCGCCAAGGAAGGCTTCGCTGTCATTCCCTACACCTATAGTGAGCAGAGCGCCGAGGGCCCGGAAAACGGCCATCTGCGGATTCTGCAGAACTTTTCCGAGGCCATTCACCATGGTACGCCCCTGATCTCCCCGGGTATTGAGGGCGTGAGTGAGATCACGCTGGCCAACGCAGCTTATCTCTCTGCGTGGACTGGCGAGACGGTCGAGCTGCCGCTGGATACAGATCGCTTTGACGCGGAGTTGGCAAAGCGTATCGAGACCTCTCGCACGCATGAACAGATTCGCGAGGACTTCAAACTCCGCTCTACCTATAGCGAGCGCTGGCAGGTCCGCTGGTGATGTGAAAACCAACCCAATATACAAACAGACCTCCACGCCATCCTGGCATGGAGGTCTGTTTGTATTTATTTCCGCGCCTTATGCGTATGGCTGGAAATCTGTCGGAATCGCTTTGACTTCTTGAATACTTGCTTCATGGTCGCGTGTTCGTCTTCGGAGAGCTTGTCATAGTCGATCTGCAGTTCATCGCAGAAGATGCGCCAGAATTCTTCGACGGGGTTACTCTTATACTTCAGTGACTGTACGAAACGGTAAATTCTCTTTTCATCCAATGCGGAGTAGGCGACGGGGGCAGACTCAGCGGCCTGTTGGTGTGCTTCCCGGATCGAGCGCAGGACCTTGTCCAGATCCTTGTGAATGGTATGAAAGAGGTATTCCTCTTCATCGATACGTGCAGTGTCCAGTACCCTGAGATACAGGTCGTCCCGGGTGGGATCATACTTGTTGATGATTTGCTGCCGCACAAGGCCCACCCAGTCATTCATGTTTTTAATCTGCATCGCGGCAATGCCGTCCACATAAATCTCGGCGTCGGCCATCATTGCTGGAAAGTCCGGGTGTCGGATCATCTCGCAGAGAAGACGGTTGTTGATCCTCCCACTTTTCAAAAGCGCGAGCGTCTCGTCATCCAACTGGAGTGTAGCGATATCAAAATTTACTGGCTCACGAGTCTCACTGAGCCCCAACAGCCAGTCTGCTGAAACATGGTAATACTTTGCCAGAACCAGCAGATAAGAGTGACTGATGTCTTTGTATTCGTCGGATTCGTATTTGCCAAGCGTGGATGGGGCGATGCCGGTTTCTGCGGACAGCTGCTCCAACGTGAACCCCTTTTCAGCGCGCAGATCTCTCAGTTTTTCCTGAATTGTCAGCCTTGTCTTCATAGCTACCTCCGATGTCATTCAGCGTATATTTCTTGCTTTCGAGTATAGCAGAGCGAATAATGGAAAGCAATCGGGCAGAACGGAGCTGTCCCATTATATGGACATAGAATGAATAAAGAATGAATGAATAAAGAATAGGGGCATTCCCGGAAAGGGCAGGATTTCTCCAAACGGAGAAATCCTGCCCTTTTGTGAAGTATGCCTGTGGTCAAGGACGTTGCCTACGGGTATGTTATGGCTCCTTCCGTTGCTGATTTTGAAGGTTCAGTTATCGCAGGACGTATTCGTTCCAACATTCAAACACTGGTTGGTACTATTTGCAACAAAAAAAGTGATAAATGGTGGCGTTCGAAATTCATTTTGAACTTTCCGGACGTATAAAATCCACTATTTCCACCCGATCCAGATTCGTCTATAGGTGTTGTGTGGTATAAAAAGCGCTCTGCTGCCGGAACACGGCAGCAGAGTGAAAATGTGCATAAAGATTCTGCGGATGACGCAGTATAGCTTGGTTCCCAGCACAGGTCGAGTAAAATTTATGCCGCTAATAACAAAGAATAGCTCTTGCCGGAACTGAGTCCGATGATCTTAAAGGAACTCAGCCATATAAAGCGGGAGGTGAATAATCCCGTCTTTTATCATGACATCTTTGGTGTAGAGAATGTAAGAGCTACCGATGACGGACGAAAAATGTCTGCGGAACTTGTCAAGGGAGGAATGGGAGCGGTAATTGCCTGACTTGACCTCTATGGGCGAAATTTTCTTTCCCTCCTTGATCAGAAAGTCAATCTCCATATGGTTCTCACGATTTTGGCTGTTAGAACGGGAATAGAAATACAGGCGTTCCCTGCGAAGCCGGAGCATCTGCGCAACGACATTTTCCATGAGCATTCCCTCGTTAATGCTGAGCTTATCAAATAGAATGGCGCGATAACATGCAAATCACGAAAAAGCAAATTTGAACGATGACATTATGCACGAAAAAGCAAGTTGGGAAGT
Organism: uncultured Oscillospiraceae bacterium; assembly: GCA_944385195.1. Lineage (GTDB taxonomy): Bacteria > Bacillota > Clostridia > Oscillospirales > Oscillospiraceae > RUG11142. The sequence continues at coordinate 3,316 of CALWWH010000225.1, forward strand.
TGGCCAAAAGCACGAAAAAGCAACTTGGGATTGCGGCAGTGTAGAAGCCAAGAAAAGTAGACACGTAAATATTTATTTGCAAATCGTTTCTTCAAAAGTGGACATGGAAGTATTCTTCTGCATTCTTCGTTTCTGTACGAATTTCGGATCTTCGGTCAGGACACGCTTCGAGAAGGTATCTTTCTTTTAAGCTCACCCCGGTAGAAGTGTTTACAGTAGTTATCTGGCGTGTCATAGCCGATTGCAAAGCAGGGACGCTGCTTGTTGTAAAAGTCGATGTAGCGCTGCATGGTTGCTTTGACCTCGCCTCTTGTGCGGCACTGGTCCAGCTGGAAATCAATATATACAGACATGGAATAAAAAATAGGGGCATTCCCGGAAAGAGCAGGATTTCTCCAAACGGAGAAATCCTGCTCTTTTGCGCGTATATCCCGATTTGGAGATATACGGGACGGGCATTGGTTTTCATGTACAATGGAGACATCAAAACTGAATGCCCGTCTGCGATGAGATTTACCGCCCGGACCATCTGGGAGATCTCAGCGTCAGGAGTGCAGAGGGCGCAGCCCTTTGTGCATGGGTACAGGGGATGCAATCGCCCTGTGCAGGTCAAGGGCGGCAGCCCTGCCCAGAGAGCTGTCGCTGCGACAACTCGTACTGGGTATTACCTGTCGCAGACTCTGCACAGCAGGTGGAGTGTGCATCGTGAGTTTTGATAGGAAAGGAGGCGAAGAGAAGTGAAATTAACAAGACACAACGGCCGTACCGGCAAGCACGGGACCTATAATCCCAAACACAATGACAGACGTTTCGATGTGGAGCACAGTGAGCATATCGACGCCCGGCGGACCTCACAGAACATCTATTGGGATCTCTATCGTGAGTATACAACCCCAGAGCTACGGGACTCGGAACCTGATGCATTTTCGTTTGAAGATGTTGAACGGCAGTACTATAGCAACCAATACAGTACTTTCGTGGCGGCGCAGAATGAGCGAAATGAAAAGGCCAGACACCCAGAGCGGAACCGCACCATCGACGATCTGCTGAAGAACCCAAAGACCTGTCCGGAGGAGAGCATCTACCAGATTGGGACTATGGAGGACCATGTACCGGGGAAGGTGCTGCTGGCGATTGTCCAGGAGTTTTTCGATGAGATGGAACGACGCTTCGGCAGCCATGTCCGCATTCTGGATTGGGCGCTGCACGTGGATGAGGGGACACCGCACATCCAGGAGCGTCATGTGTTCGAATGCAGGAACCGATACGGTGAGCTCTGTCCGCAGCAGGAGAAGGCGCTGGAGGAACTGGATATCCCACTGCCCCATCCGGACAAGCCGAAGGGGAAGCACAACAACCGCAAGCAGAGCTTCGATGCGATTTGCAGAACAATGCTGTTTGAGATTTATGCGCAGCATGGTTTGCGGCTGGACCGAGAGCCTGAATACGGCGGGAGAGCCTATCTTGAGAAGCAGGACTACATCCTAGCCAGACAGAAGGAAAAACTCACACAGCAGGAAACCGCCTTGCAGGAGATCACGTTGAGGCTGGAGGACACAGAACGACTGCTGGAGGATATTGCCGAGGATGCCTATGAACAAGCCTGCAAGGCGGTTGCGGAGACTGTCTGTCAAGAGACGCAGAAACAGGATCTCGCGGTGCTGAACCGGTATCAAAACTGGGTCATGGACCCGGAACGGCGATTCTCTCGAAAAAAGAGAGACATCCTCAATGAGTGTCTGGATACGGCCAGGCATCTGATTCGGAAGGCTGCCGGCAGAATCCTGGAACGAGTCCACGGGCTGCTGCAGGATCCAAAGATCAAGCAGTACCACAAGGATCAGCTCAAGGAGAGAACAAGGGAGTCTCTGAATCAGCGACTGGAGCGGATCATGGCGCAAATCGCGCAGGAGGACAGGCGCAGAGCAAAGACCAAAAAACACACTATGGAGCGGTAATGAATCAATGAATCTCTTTGAAACGGTAAAGCGGCGGCTCACCACAAGACAGGTGGCAGAACACTACGGTTTTACGATTAGCCGAAACGGGATGCTCGCCTGTCCTTTTCACAACGACCGGACACCCAGCATGAAGGTGGACAAGCGCTTCCATTGCTTTGGCTGCGGTGCAGATGGCGATGTGATCGACTTTGTGGGACGGCTCTATGGGTTGGATGCCAGACATGCAGCGCTGAAGCTGGTCGAGGAATTTCAGATTCCATACGAGCATGATAATAAAGACAGGAAGACAACTCCGCCGGTCAGACAGAAGACGCAGGCGCAGGCATACCGGGAGCTGGAGCAACGATGTTACCGCGTGCTCTCGGACTATCAGGACCTGCTGAGACGGTGGGAGATGATATACAGACCAAATCCGGAGGCTACGGAATGGGATCCGCGTTTCGTTGAAGCAGTACAACAGAAAGATTACATCGAACACCTACTCGAGACGCTGCTGCAGGACCCAATAGAGATACGAGCAGAACTGCTTCGGGACCATGGAAAGGAGGTGCTGGCTCTTGAGCGAAGATTATCGGAGCTTGGATCCGCGGCTGAGAGAGACGCTGCAGATGCTGTCGGAGATCCGGCCTTGTCAGACGACAGAGGATGTGATGCAGCTGCTGGAACGGACAGATAAGGGCTATGTGCGAAACAGTATGCACAATGTGTTTCTGGCCTTCATGTGTGACCCGATGCTCAGCGGCGCGGTTCGCTATAACATTCTGACTGGACGCGTTGATCTCTGCAAACAGATGTGGTGGGAGCGGACCGCAGCGGTCATGAACGATACGGACTTTAATTATCTGATGTTGTATCTGGAGAAGCACTACGGCCTGAACAACGAGACTCGGATTCGAAAGGCAATCTCTGTAGTGGCGCACCAGAACCAGTACCATCCTATTCGGGAATATCTGAACAGTCTGAAGTGGGATGGCGTTGAGCGGATTCGATATGTCTTGCAGCACTTTCTCGGCGCGGAGGTTAGTGAATATACCCACGAGGTCATGCGGCTCTATCTGCTGGGTGCAATCAGCCGAGTGTTCCGGCCGGGATGTAAATTCGAACTGATGCTCTGTCTGGTCGGTGGACAAGGGGTGGGGAAGTCATCCTTTTTTCGCTTCCTGGCCTGTAGGGATGAATGGTTTTCAGATGATCTGAAGCACATTGATGACGAGAATGTGTTCCGCAAAATGCAGGGACACTGGATCATTGAGATGTCCGAGATGATTGCGACGGCAAATGCGAAAAGTATAGAGGATATCAAATCCTTTCTCAGCCGTCAGAAGGAGACCTATAAGGTCCCGTATGCCACGGAACCGGAGGACCGGCTACGGCAGTGTGTGTTTGGCGGGACCTCCAACGCGTTGGATTTCCTGCCGTTAGACCGCAGCGGAAATCGACGATTTCTTCCCGTCTTGGTAGACCCACGAAAGGCAGAAGTTCACATTCTGGAGGATGAGACAGCGTCGCGGCAGTATATGGATCAGCTGTGGGCGGAGGCAATGCGAATCTACCGCAGTGGAAAGGTGCAGCTGAAGCTGTCCGGGAAAATGAACGAGCATCTGGTGGAACTCCAGCAGCAGTTCATGCCAGAGGATACCAAGGTGGGCATGATTCAGGCTTTCCTGGACGAGTACAGCGGAGACATTGTCTGCAGCAAGCTGCTCTATCATGAGGCTCTGGGACACTATGATGAACCGAAGAACTGGGAGATCCGTGAGATCAATGAGATTATGAATCAGTCGGTGCGTGGCTGGAAGCCGTACACCAATCCCAGAATTTACAAGAAATACGGCAAGCAACGTGGATGGGTTCGCGGAAGCGAACCCGTGGAAACAAAGTCGACGTATATCGATGAGGTCGAGCAGCTGAGTGATGAAGAACTCAGCCAGATTGAACTGCCGTTCTAGTGTGGGCAGTCTGTTTCCGGCTTGGTTTCCGGTTCGTTGCTGGGCTTGTTTCCGGGAAAAAGCCTTTGCCTATCAAGACTTTCCTCCTGTTGGAAACGAAAGAAACGAAGAATGCAAAGAAAAGGAAAATGGATATAGAGCGAAACCGGTAATGGGAATTATAGTCCTTTGGGCTTCGTTTCCGGTTCCTGTTTCCGCCGGCCATGTTGGGCATGGTGTTAGAGTGTAGAAAAAGCCATTTTGAGAAAGGAAGGGAAGATGTAAATGTCAAAAGAAGTTCCTATTTGGGAAAAGTCAAATTTGACCCTGGAAGAAGCTGCAGCTTACTCCGGTATCGGAATCGGCAAATTGCGAGAGCTGACCAACGAGAAAAACTGTAATTTCGTTCTGTGGGTAGGGCACAAGCGGCTTATCAAAAAGCGCTTATTTGATAAGTATATCGAACAGGTGTTTTCTGTTTGATATTTATAGATCAGCGATAGAAAATGAGCACTCGGTGTGGTATAATTTTTATTGTCACATCGAGGCTCCTTTTTGAGAGGAGACTGAAATTGAGCGAGAAAAGAAAAGATAAAAATGGGCGGGTCCTGAAAGAAGGAGAAAGCCAGAGAAGGGATTTGATTTATCAATACAGGTATACAGACATCCGTGGTAAAAGGCAGACGGTGTATGCACCTACGCTGCAAGCGCTTCGTCAGAAAGAGCAGGAGATACAGGATAGAATCAATGACGGTATTGATTATGATGCTGGGCAGATTACGGTAATTGAACTGTTGGAAAAGTACATCAGCTTGAAAATGGGCGTGAGATATAACACACAGGTTAATTATCAATTTGTCTTGACCCTGGTCCGGAAAGAAGACTTCGGCTATCGCAAAATCAGCACTGTCAAGGTGTCTGATGCTAAGCAATGGTTCGCAAAACTTCAAAGGGACGGAAAAGGCTACAGCTCAATCACTTGTGTGAGAGGTGTTCTCAAGCCAGCGTTTCAGATGGCATATGAAGAGGATGCAATAAGAAAGAACCCTTTTATGTTTAAACTATCTGATGTTGTGGTGAATGATACTGTGCCAAGGGTTGCGCTTACGGAAGAACAGACGGAAATATGGATGGATTTTATCCGGACGGATAAGACGTACTCAAAATACTATGATGAGTTTGTGGTCCTTCTGGAAACCGGCATGAGAGTCAGCGAGTTCTGTGGGTTGACGAAATCAGATCTTGATTTTGTCAACCGGAGAATTCGTGTGGACCATCAGCTGATTCGTGACAGTACTGGCAGATACTATGTCGAGGCAACGAAGACTACCTCGGGCTGTCGTTTTTTGCCGATGACAGATCGGGTATATCAATCGCTGAAAAAGATGCTGGAACGACGTCCAAAAGCGAAGAAAGAAATGATCGTGGATGGGTACAGCTATTTCATAATGCTGGACAAAAACGGAAATCCCAAGATCGCGCTTCATATTGAAAATGAAATGCGTTGGGCAATGAAAAAGTATAAAAAGCTTTACCCCGACAATCCGTTACCCCATATTACTCCGCATGTGCTGAGACACACCTTCTGTACAAGTTATGCGAACGCAGGAATGGACATTAAGAACCTACAGTATTTGATGGGACACTCGGACGCTGGCGTAACATTGAATGTGTATACACACGCGAATTACGCACACGCCGCTGCACAGCTGTTGAGCATCTCAGAGCTCAGCCGAAAATCTGACTTGAAGAGAGAAGGATATGAGGACAATATACCAACAAAAAGAGTCCTGAAAGCCTGAGTTTCACTACACCATTACTACACCATTTGGTGGTGCAGTAGCGTAGAGCCTTGAAGATTTATGTCGCGGAGCCAAAAAATACAAAACCTGAAAAGCCTTTATCTATAAGGCTTTTCAGGTTTTTGGAGGGTTATAAAGACTATGATAAAAATCCTGTTTGTCTGCCTGGGCAACATCTGCCGCAGCCCCATGGCAGAGTTCATCCTCAAGGATCTGGTCCGCCGGCGCGGCATTGCAGACGAATTTACCATCGCCTCCTGCGCCACCAGCGACGAGGAGCTGGGAAACCCGGTTTATCCCCCGGCGCGGCGCATGCTGGCCGGGCACGGCATCGATTGCAGCGGCAAACGCGCCCGGCAGATGGTGCGCGGTGACTATGAGCAATTTGACTTGCTCTTTGGAATGGAAAACCGCAACGTCCGGCGCATGCGCGCCATCTGCGGCGGCGACCCGGAGGGAAAGATCGCCCGGCTGCTCGACGGCACCGCCCGCCCCCGCGACATCGCCGACCCCTGGTACACCGGCGACTTTCAGCAGGCCTGGGACGATATTTACGAGGGCTGTCAGGCGCTGCTGGAACGCCTGGGCTATGGAGGGGAACAATGATGCATCCTTTGATGAACGAGGCCGGGGCCTTGCAGCCCCGGCTGGTACAGTGGCGGCGCGCCCTGCACCAGATTCCCGAGCTGCGGCTGCAATTGCCGCAGACGCTGGCCTTTGTGCGGGACAAGCTGGACGCCATGGGCGTCCGGTACAAGGTATATGAGCCGATCTCGGCCATCGTGGCGAGCATCGGCAGCGGCCAGCGCTGCTATCTGCTCCGCAGCGATATGGACGGCCTGCCCATGGTTGAGCAGAGCGGCCTGCCCTTTGCCGCGGTCAACGGCAATATGCATTCCTGCGGCCACGACCTGCACACAACCATCCTCCTGGGCGCGGCGCAGCTGCTCAAGGCCCATGAGCTGGAGCTTCAGGGCACAGTGAAGCTCTTCTTCCAGCCCGGCGAGGAGCAGGTAGAGGGCGCCCTGGCCGCCATCGAGGCGGGGCTGCTGGACGAGGCGCCGCAGCCGGAGGCGGCCTTCGCCATCCACGTGGCCGCCGCCACTCCGGCGGGGCTGCTGGGGACGGCAAAGCAGCCCATGTCCTCGGTCTACAACTTCTGCATTACCCTCACCGGAGTGGGAGGTCACGGCTCTACGCCGCAAAACTGCATCGACCCCATCAACGCGGGGGTTCAGGTCTACCTGGCCCTGCAAAGCCTCATTGCCCGGGAGGTGGCCAGCAGCGACGAGGCGGTGCTGACCATCGGGAAGTTCCAGGCCGGGACCCAGAGCAACATCATCCCCGACAGCTGCCTTTTGGCGGGCACCATCCGCAGCTATGAGCCCCGGGTCCGGGAACAGATGGTGCGGCGCTTTCATGAGATCGTCCCGGCGGTGGCGGCGGCTTATCGCTGCGGATGCCGGATTGAGATTCTAGGCGACTGCCCCAGCGTCGTCAACGACGAGCGGGTCATGGCCTCCGCCGCCCGGAGCATCAAGGAGTTGCTGGGCGTTGAGATCGAGCGCAATATGCGCGGCACCGGCTCGGAGGACTTCGCCTGGCTCTGCCAGCGCATCCCGGGGGCGTACTTCATCCTCGGCGCGGGCGTCGAGGATGCGTCCCGCTGGCGCGGCCAGCACAACCCGGAGGTGGTGTTCAACGAGGCGGTGCTGGCCACCGGTGCGGCGGTGTATGCAAAAGTGGCCATGGACTGGCTTGAAAGCAAATAAGCCGGCGGGGCTTAAAGCGCTGCCTCTGTCACAACCCTTACCCCCGCGCCCTGGAGGGCCTGGGCGGCCACGCCGTCGCCGCTGACCAGAGTGCCCGAGAAGCTGCCGTCGTAGATCTGGCCGCAGCCGCAGGCGGGGGACTTGGCCTTGAGCACGGCCAGGCGGATTTGCAGCAGGCGGCACAGCTCCACCGCGGCCGCCGCGCCCCGCTGGTACTGGGCCGTCACGTCCTCGCCCAGGGCGTTGAGCACCCGCTCCCCCACCCGCTCGGCAGGGGGCCGGGGCGTCGGCAGACCGCCGTAGCACTCGGGGCAGACGGGGACCAATTCGTGCGCCTGGGCCAGGGCCATGACCGCCGCGTTGGGCCGCGAGGCCC
>CALWWH010000226.1 GCA_944385195.1 uncultured Oscillospiraceae bacterium
CGGATCGTTTTCCGATACATTTTCGCCTGACGAAGTTCCTTCCGCCGCAGCGTCCGCAGCAGGGGTCTGGCTCATGCTCTGACTGCTGCTGGTTGTATCCGCTTTTGTGCTGGCCGATCCGCCGCCGCTTTCCAGAGCAGAAGCTTGGTCCCGACCGTTTGCAAAAGGTGTCACCGCTTCAAAGTCCATGTCACCGAAGCTGAACTCTCCATCGCAGCCTCCGCCCATATCCATGCTGCCCATCACAGACAGATCGATATGGGAGGCATCGGCCAGGGCATCGGAATCCCGCTGCTCCTGTTGGGTGGATGGGATCGTACCGTAAAGCTGTTCCTGAATGGACTGTGCCCGGAGAGACACCACCTCATAGAGGGTCTTTACAGCTGTCAGATATTCGTCGTAGCTGTAAAAGGCGGTGGGATCGGTTTGCACCAGGGTGTCGATCAGGCTGCGGGTACGGTTATAAAACGCCTCGAAGCCGCCGTTTAAGACATAGTCTGTCACCTGCTCCAGACAGGTATCGTAGGCATCATGATACGCCTCATCGGCCATGAGTGTGTCAAAGAATTCCGTGGCGTTCCATGCCTCATCAATGGGGCTGTTCACGGTGTCTGTGGCAGTGTCCGTGTCGCTGCCGCCCCGGCCGCCCATACCGCCCATACCGCCAAAGGCAAGGTTATAGTCCCAAGGCAGGAGGTTTAACCGTCCGTCAGACTCGTAGAGATAATAATTGTGGGCCATGGAGCCGGACAGGCTGTCAGAGTTGACGGAGAAAATATGCACCGCGGCATACCTCAGAAGGTTCTCCACATCCATGTACCGCTCCAGGTCAGAGCTTTCGGCGATGTTTTTCAGGGCCGTGACCACCCGTTCATAATCGCTCTGTCCCGTATCGGTCACAGCACCGTCCCAGATGGAAGCGTAGCTGTCCAGCTCGTCGTCGGAGTAGTTTAGATCTGCGCCGCTGCCGCCGGACATTCCGCCGCCTCCCATCTCCATGCTGTCCGGTTTATAAAGCGCGCCGTTTTCCGTTCCGTAGTTGCGCAGCAGAAAGCTGTCTTCCACGGCCTCCAGCGCCAAATACACGCCCCAGTATTCCCCATTGACCGAAACTTTGGCATAATTATATAGGGATGCATCCGCGTCCAGGGCAGCGTACAGGTCGTATACCAGGGCCTCTTTCATGTTGGTGGCGTCGGCGTAATTGTTGTTTAAAATCAGTTTGTCCAGGCCAAAGCAGGTCTGACCGTCTACATACTGGTCAAACTCCAGCTTGAAGCTGTACCGTTCCGTGTCAGGGTCGCTGTAGACGGCGCTGAGGCTGGTGTTGCCCTTGGGGCGAATGCCCACCCGATAGAAGCTTTCCCCGGCGATCTCCACATCGCACTGCACATATTCCTCATTGATGGCATTGTCCAGCATCTGCTGCCATTGGGCATCGTCCATGAGAATGTTGATCTCCAGCACTTGACTGGTGTCAAATAGCCTGCTCTCGTACTGCATGGTGACACCGTCGCCGCCTGCGGCGGCGATCAGCTGGTTTGAGCCCAGCATGGCGCACAAACACAAAGCCGCCAGTAGCGCCATGAGCCCTGCGGCAATTTTTGTGATGTGTCGATTTGCAATCATACCCTCACCCCATGTATTCGCCGTTATAGCTCACCAGGGTGGCGCTGTCCACGTCGGGAATGCTCTGGATCTGATTGACAAAAGCCGTGGACGCTTCCTTCATGCGCAGTTCCAATGTAAACTCAATCCCCGCGGCGGTCACGATCTTAGATTTTACATTGTAATGCTTTACGCTCTGGCCAAGGGCCTGATGTACCGCATCCTCGGAGCGCTCGTCCCGGCAGGAGACCACCAGGATGTAGGGGTTTTCCCGTACCTTGCGGTTGCCAAACAGCAGCAGGATCACTCCGATGATGGCCGAACCGATCACGGCCAGAGGAATCATCCCCGCTCCGATGACAATCCCCACCGCCAGAGACCAGAACAGAAACACGATTTCAACCGGCTCCTTGATAGCGGTACGGAAACGGACGATGGACAGCGCGCCCACCATGCCAAGGGAAAGGACCACGTTGGACGTGACCGCCATGATCACCAGCGTAGTGACCAGGCAGAGGCCCACCAGGGTCAGGGCAAAGCCAGAGGAATACATCACGCCGGTGAGGGTCTTTTTGTAGATGAGAAAGACAAACAGTCCGATGACCAAAGCCACACCCAAGCCAAGAATCGTATCGAGAATGGAGAATTCAGATACGTTTTCCAAAAAACTGGATTTAAAGATATCATTGAATGTCATATCAATTTGCCCCTTTGTTATTATCCGTACCGCCGGCAGGCGCTGTACTTGGAAAACGCCTGCTGCCGCAGCCCTTCTGTCTGGAGCAGATCGGCGATGATCTCCGGCAGGAATTCGTCATACTTGATTTCCAGGATCATATCGCCCGGCCCGTCAGTGGCGCTGATCTCCGGCAGCCCGCTGCTAAAAAAATCACGGCGGAACAGGCTGGACCGGATTTGGCTGTCGAAGGTTACCCGTACATTGCCTGTCGAGTAGACATAGGGCTCCCGGATATACGAAACCAGTACTTTGGCACGAAGCTGCTGTAAGGTCATCTTACAGCGCAGCTCTTGAACCAATTTTGATGGATGTTCCCAATCCCACTTTCCCTGACATAAGGCCCTGCATTCCTCTGGACTGATCTGGGCGGATAATTTCAGGCAGAGGTTATTCAGCTTCATCTTCTTTTCCAGAAAGATCGGGTCGAGCTGGTCATTATACCAGCGAATACGAAACTTCTCCCGTTTTTGCACGCCACAGCGTTTTTCGCGCAGGGCCTTATCGTTAAAATTATCAAAGTAAACGCTGCGAATCAGATAGCGTCCATCCGGGCCTGTGTGACAATCCGGCTTCATCACATGGCACAGTCGGGCGCGAAGCGCCAGATAATCTGCAAAGGAAATGCAGTATTTCAGTTCATGGCGGTAGGTATTGCTCTTAAGCATAGCGCGGCTCCTTTCCTGTTTTGTGATGGTTATTTTACAGGCTCACCCTAAAGCGGGGCTAAAGAGCGCGATGAATAAAACGTAAACTCCCAGACCCCCAATCTGCCTTCCGCATTTTCCGCCGCGGCGGGCGAGAGTGGGACGGCGCGCGGCTGTAAGCGGGCAAAAAAGGAGGCCATCCAGACCAGATGACCTCCTGCATGTCTATTTTATTGTCACCCGGAAACCAATCCTGTCAGGGTTTGCTTTATATGCCTTAATCGTGCCATTGTGTTTTTCAGCAATTGCTTTTGCCAGTGAGAGTCCGATTCCAAAGCTGGAGCCTGGGGTTCGGACCTTGTCCGCCCGATAAAACCGGTCAAAGAGCCGGTTGAGCTCCAAAGTATCCACCCCGGCGCAGGCGTTCTCCACCACAAGCTGGGTCTGCCGCCTGGCCGTCAGCGATAAGCGAATATCCCCAGCCGCATCACAGTATTTCACTGCATTGTCTAGCAGAATGGTGATCAGGCGCCGCATTGCGCCCTCGTCGCCGCAGCACATGACTTCCGGCTGGATCTGGGCGGTGAGGCGCAGTCCTCTGCTGTCCGGCAGCGGCATAAACTCCGCAATGGTATCCTGGCAAATTTCACTGAGGGAGAACAAGGCTTTTTCCATGGCAACAGCGTCCTCGTCCCAGCGGCTCAGGGTGGTCAGCTGTCCCACCAGGCGGCTCATGCGCAGCCCTTCGGCCCGGATATCGTCCAGCCACTCGCTGTGGCCCAGCTCC
>CALWWH010000227.1 GCA_944385195.1 uncultured Oscillospiraceae bacterium
AGGATTGGATTTATGAGCACCGCATCGAGCTGGTCAACTTCCGCGACGCCCTCTACGGCACCCGGGACTATCAAAACCACCTGCGCCATCTGGGCAGTCCGCTCTGCATGAACTAAAAAAGCTTCCGCCTACATATAGAGGCGGAAGCTTTTTTTACAGCATCCGGTTGGCGCGGTAGGCCGAGGGCGTGGCGCCAAACTCGGCGCGAAAGAGCTTGGTGAAGTAATTGGCGTCAAGGATGCCGACCTCCGCGCTGATCTGCTGCACGGAGCGCGGGCTCTCCCGCAGCAGCTGCGCCGCGTGCGTCATGCGCACCTTGCGGATGTAGGCGTTGGGGGTCAGTCCGGTCTCTTTTTTGCTGCACTTGATGAGATAATCCACAGACACCTCCAGCTCCTCGGCCAGATCGGCCACAGAGAGGTCTTTCTGGTAGTTGTGCTCGATGGAGTAGATCATGCACAGCACGAGCTTGCTGTAGTTTTGGTTGTTTTTCTGATAGATCGCCGCGCAGAAGCTGCGGATCATGTCCTCGACCCTGGCGCGGATGGCGGGCAGGTCTGCGGCCTGCTCCACGGCGACGGTGTTCTCCGTAGAGAGCTTGTCAATCAGGATGGCCGGCAGCCCGGCGCGGAAGGCCGCATGCCGCACCGTCGTGCGGACAATGGCCGCGCCCACCCGGGAGCGCTCGAGGGTGTTGCCAATACGCTTGACATAGGCCATTCCCTGCTCCATGGTGTTATAGCACTCCACTGCGGCCGCAGCCCGCCCGGCCTTGATGTGCTCGACCATCTGCTGCTCAATCCGGTAACGCTCCTCGATGATCTCCGCCCGGCTGAGCAGAGGCTGCTGGGCGACCTCCTGGGGGCCGGGGCTGAGATGGATGCTCCGGACCGTGCGGTCGAGGCCGTCGGCGTGCCGGAGCGTCGTCCTGGCGTAGTGCAGGGCCTGCCGGGTCTCAAAAACCGGGAACCGGCTGCGGTAGGCCAGCAGATCTCCCGCGGGAAAGGACCTGCGGATGGACTCCGGCACCAGATACGGCAGATCGGTCTCTGTGATCACCTCCGTGCAGTAGGGGCCGAATACCACAGGGCTGCCCAGGGCCTCGGCCAGGATGAAGCGGATGCGAAAGCGATCGGTCAGCAGAAGCATCTCATGGGGCGCCAACCCGTCAAGCACACGGCCCAAGGCCTTGGGTGTGAGCTGTTCCTGGGCGGGGTGAAAGCGGTGCCGGGCGCAAAACTGCGCCAGTTCCGCCGCCCCAGGCAGGGAGTGGATGGGCAGCCCTGTCAATTTCCGGACCAGATCAATGGCATCGATCAGCGAAATGGACATAAAAGATCGGCCTCCTGTTCGAAATTATTCTATTTCCGTCAAAGGCATTCTAACACAAAGTCGTAAAAAATGCTATACTAAATCCAGAAAAAATCACCAACAGGAGGAAGTACTCATCCGGCGAGTATCAAAAGAAAAGGCAAGATGCTCGATAACAACCGGTGTAAGACCCATTTTACCGGCAAAAAAACGACGGCATATCAGAACTAGAAAGGAAATAAAACGATGAGAACTCGTATCTTTAACAAAATGACAACTCCCGAGATTGAAGCCTACATTGCCCGCGGCGGCGACACCATCTTCATCGCCGTCGGCGTCGTTGAGTGCCACGGCCATATGCCCGTCGACTGCGAGACCATCGGGCCCGAGGCTTACTGCAAGCTGCTGACCGAGAAGGCCGACGGTCTGGCGCTGGTCAATCTGCCCTATTTCTATCCCGGCGCCACGGTCACCAGCTCCGCCACGGTGCACCTGACCATCAGCTCCGGCATCGCCTATCTCAAGGAGATCTGCCACTCTCTGGTGGACCAGGGCTTTAAGCGCCTGTTCCTGGTCTCCGGCCACGGCCCCGCCTCCCTGACCATCAACGCCTTCTGCCGGGAGTTCTTTGAGGAGACCCTCATTCACCCCTGCCACCTGATGCGCATTGGCAACTCTATGCCCCAGATGGGCAAGATCGACCCCGAGAAGGGCCCCACCGAGGAGCAGCTCAAGGCCCTGGAGGTCTTCGGCAGCAAGACCTACGGCGCCTACAAGATCATGGGCCAGATGGAGTATCTGCCCGTCGACCCCGACTACGTAGCCACCGCGCCCGAGCGCATCCCCAATGATCCGGAGCTGGCGAATTTCTCCGAGGTCTATAGAGAATTCGGCGGCTATACCTGCCAGGTCTATTCCGATCCCCGTCAGCACGGCGGCGGCCGCATCTTCAAGTCTGAGGAAGAGCGCCTGGCCGTGTGCACCATGGGCGAGGAGGCCATGCGCCAGGACGTCGAGAACTGCCGCATTGTGGAGCTCAAGGAACGCCTGGCCGTGTATCAGGACTACGTCCGGCGCTGCTACGAGAAGTTCCCGCGCCTGAAGCACGTCCGTACCTGAGCCCCATTTCGTCCGTCATCCCCGGCAGCGCGCGTGTTGGGAGCCGGCCGGGGCCGCGAGGCCCCGGCGGCCCGGACCGCTGCTTTGGATATTTATTTTTAAGGAGGTACCCATCGTGAAGAAGTCAATCGCAACGCTGTTGGCCATGCTTATGCTGCTGTCCCTGATGGCAGGCTGCGCCAGCACACCGGCCTCAACACCCACAGACGAACCCGCCGTCACCGAACCCTCCGCCGAGACGCCTGCTGAAGAGCCGTCGGAGGAACCCGCCGAAGAGCCGGCCCAGGAGCCCACTGAGGAGCCCGCCGAGGAGCAGGCACCTGCGGAAGAGACCGTCTCCATCTACCCGCTCTGCGAACCGGGCGAGATCACGCTGACCTGGTATATGCCCAAGTCTAGCAACGTTTTGGCGCTCTGCGAGTCGGACAACAGCCAGAACCTGTTCTATCAGCATCTGGAAGAGGTTACCGGCGTCCATATTGAGTGGACTCTCTTCGAGACCAACACCTTCCGTGAGCAGTTCCCGCTGGTGCTTGTCTCTGAGGAGTACCCGGACCTTGCTGAGATCAGCCCCAGCTACTGCGCCAGCTCCTCTGACGCTGCCTATGAAGAAGAGATCCTGTACCGTCTGAACGATTTCTGGGACCTGCTTCCCAACTATCGTGCTGCGGTCGAGCGCTCCACAGGCGGTCTGGCTGCCATCACCACTGACGGCGGCAACGTCATGATTTTCCAGCAGCTCCGTGACCGTGAGCAGCCCTCCTTCCTGGGCTACTACATCCGCGACGACTGGCGCAATAACCTAGGTCTGGAGCTGCCTGTCACCCTGGACGATTGGCATGACACACTTGTTGCTTTCCGTGACAACGGCTACGGCGTTTTGGGCGTACCTTCCACCGGTATCCCCACCAGTGACTTTATCGTCACTGCGTTCGACATCTCTCTGACCTCTCCGTACCTCATTCAGCGGGATGGCGTAGTTGCCAGCACCATCATCGACAACAACTACCGTGAGTATCTGGAGACCATGTCCTCCTGGTACAGTGAGAAACTGATCTATCACGACTTCGCCTCTCTCAATGACAGAGACTACAATGCTGCCTATGTTTTGATCGAGGATGAAGAAGTTGGTATCTATGCGGATATGTTCCGCAACGGCGCCACCTATCTGCATGATACGCTAAACATTGGCGGCGACGACTTCTACGCCCAAAAGCTGACCCGGCCCGTTAAGACCGAAGGCGTTCCCAACAAGGTTGGAAACCGCAACACCTTTGGCGGCGGCGTGGGTGAAATGGGTGTCGTAATGTTCACCAGCTGCCAGTACCCCGAGATCGCCTGCCAGATGATGGACTACATCTACTCTCCCGAGGGTGAGCTGCACGCCAACTGGGGCTTCGAGGGCGTTACCTTCGAGTATGACGAAGAGGGCAATCCGCAGTATCTCCCGATGATCGCCGAGAACGTCTCCACCAACCGTGACGTTTACCTGATCCAGTCCCGCCCGAAGATGGACCTGATGGACTGCATCGAGTGGGGCCTGAGCGAGGAAGCTCTATCCTACTATGAGCTGTGGGACGACGTTGGCGAGTGGAATATGCCTGTTCTGACCTACACCACTGAAGAGGGTGAAGAGCGTTCGGCAATCATGAACGATTGCACCACCTACTTCACCGAGTTCAATGCCAAGGTCATCGCCGGCCAGATCACCATCAACGATACCACCTGGAATGATTATGTCGCTGCGCTGAAAGACATGGGTATTGACCGTTGGATTGAGATCGAGCAGCAGGCGTTTGATCGCTATCTGGCTCGCTAATCGGTCAGAAAACTGCATAACGAATCAATAGCCAAGCTATGGGGCCTGCAGTCATATTTGGCTGTAGGCCCCCTTCGTTATCACATCAAGTAGAAGGAAGTGTTTCAATGAGACAGATCAT
>CALWWH010000228.1 GCA_944385195.1 uncultured Oscillospiraceae bacterium
CATCCCCCACCAGGTACACACTCCCGCAGACCAGCACCATCTCCCCAGGCTCCGCCTCGGCGCAGGCCTGATCCAGAGCTGCCTTGACGCTCTGGCAAGCAGTCGCCGGGCAGTACGCCCCGGCAACTGCCGCCAGCTCCACCGCGGGCATTGCCCTGGGCCAGTCTACCGCGCAAGCGTAGAGCCGTTTGGCACGCTTTGCAACCGCAGGAATGCAGATATCAGTGGCCTTATCGCTCATCATGCCCATGACAACACGCAGAGGCACACCGGTAAACAGATCGTCCAGCGCTTTTCCCAGCGTCGCCACACCGGCTGGATTGTGCCCCGCATCCAGGAGGATATCAGGGGTGCCGGGGATATATTGCAGGCGAGCAGGCCAGACTGCACTGGCAATGCCGGTCTGGATGGTCTCCACTGGAATGCCGATGGCCTTGCAGATGGCGTAGGCAGCCACTGCATTATCAACCTGGTGGCGGCCCAGCAAGGGTACATGCAGCTCCACACCATCCACAATACACTCCGTGCCATGTCTGGAGACAGACTTGATCTCCAAAGAGAGCTCGGAGGCGTCGATCAGCTTTGCTCCGACGGTCTGTGCGGCCTTGCGGATGACCTCCATAGCCTCCTCCGGCTGCCCGGCAGAGACAACCACCTGGCTGCCCGGTTTGATGATGCCGGACTTGTCGGCGGCAATCTCAGCGACGGTGTTGCCCAAGGTCTTCTGATGATCAAGGGAGACGGGCGCAATGCAGGCGCAGACAGGGGGGTCAATCACGTTTGTGCAGTCCAGACGGCCGCCAATCCCCACTTCCAGGACCACGTAGTCGCAGTTGCAGCTGGCAAAGTAGCAGAATCCTACCGCAGTGACGATCTCAAACTCGGTCGCTGGATCGTAGCCCTCCGCCTCCAGCTGCTCCTCCACGCTGCGGATCTTGCTGGTAATCTCCGCCAGCTTCTCCTTCGGGATCGGCTCGCCGTTGACCTGGAAGCGCTCTTCAAAGTGCACCAGATAGGGGGAGGTAAACAGGCCAACCTTGAACCCAGCGGCGCGCAGAACGCTGTGGACGAAAGCGCAGGTGCTGCCCTTGCCGTTGGTGCCCGTCACATGGACGTACTTGCCCTGTTTGTGGGGAGATCCCAGCCGCTCCAGCAGGCGGTGAACCTTGCTCAGGTCCGTCCGTCGGGCAGAAAACTTAGGCCTGCCGTGGATATAGTTAACACTCTCTTCGTAGGTCATACTTGCAACCTCTTTTCACTCTGTTCCAGCTGCTCCAGCATCTGGCGCAGTTTCTCAGCCTTTTCCCTCTCACCAGCCACAACAGCTTCCGGCGCTTTGGCCAGGAATCCGGGGTTAGACAGTTTTTTCTCAATGCCAGCCAGATTCTTTTCTGCGTTGACGCGCTCCTTGGCGATACGGGCCAGCTCTTTCTCGATGTCGACCAGCTGATCCATGGGCAGGTACAGATGTGCCGCAGCCGTGACAGCCGCCGCCATGCGTTCCGCGCCCTCGGGAGCACTTGCCTGGACAATGACCTGATCCGCGCTGGCCAGTCGGACAAAGAAGGCCACCCCGGCCTCAAAGGCTGCGGGCTGCTCTGTCACAACATACAGCGTACTCTTGCGGCTCTGGGGAACGTTCATCTCGGAGCGCAGGTTGCGCACCGCGCGAATGGCATTCATGACCATCTCCATCTCCGCCCCCTCTACAGGGAAGGACAGGGACTCATCCGCCACAGGCCACTGGGCGACCATGATGCTCTCTCCCTCGTGGGGCAGTGCCTGCCAGATTTCCTCCGTGATAAAGGGCATGAAGGGATGCAGCAGCCTCAGCAGCTGATCGAGCACGTAGACCAGCACCTGCTGGGCCGTCGTCTTGGCGGTCTCGTCCTGGCCATAGAGGCGCGCCTTGGTCATCTCGATGAACCAGTCGCAATAGGTGTCCCAGATAAAATCATAGACCTTTTGAACGGCGATGCCCAGCTCGTATTTTTCCAGGTTGTTGGTGACCTCCCCGATGAGGACATTCAGCTTGGAGAGCACCCACTTATCCTCGCGAGCCAGCAGCCCAGCATCCGGCAGCTGATTTTTTTCGATGGTCAGATTCATCAGCACAAAGCGACTGGCATTCCATAGTTTATTGGCAAAGTTGCGCATGGACTCGCAGCGCTCGACATAAAAGCGCATGTCGTTGCCAGGGCTGTTGCCGGAGACCATGTTCATGCGCAGCGCGTCACAGCCATACTGATCGATCATCTCCAGCGGGTCAATGCCGTTGCCCAGAGACTTCGACATTTTACGGCCCTTGTCGTCACGCACCAGGCCGTGAATGAGAACTGTCTCAAACGGAACTTTCTTCATATGCTCCAGGCCGGAGACGATCATGCGGGAGACCCAGAAGGTGATGATGTCATACCCGGTGACCAGAACGCTGGTGGGATAGAAATACGCCAAATCCTCCGTTGCCTCAGGCCAGCCCAAGGTAGAGAAAGGCCAAAGGGCAGAGCTAAACCAGGTATCCAGCACATCGGGGTCGCGCTCAATGTGCGCGCTGCCACAGTGCTCGCAGACTTGTGGGTCCTCCCGGGAGCAGGTCATTTTTCCGCAGTCGGCGCAGTACCAGACAGGAATCTGATGTCCCCACCACAACTGGCGGGAAATACACCAGTCATGCAGATTTTCCATCCAGTTAAGATAGTTCTTCGTAAAGCGCTCGGGAACAAAGGTGGTTTCCCCATCCTTGACCGCCCGGATAGCTTCCTTGGCCAGGGGCCCCATTTTGACAAACCACTGCGCTGAGACGATGGGCTCGACGTCATTGCCGCAGCGATAGCACGTACCAACGTTGTGCTGATGCTCCTCAATTTTCTGCAACAGGCCCATCGCATCCAGATCGGCAACAATCGCCTTGCGGGCCTCATAGCGGTCCATACCCTGATACTTACCGCCCAGTTCATTGACGCAGCCATTGTCATCCAGAACGCGGATCATCTCCAGGTTGTGGCGCAGGCCGACCTCAAAGTCGTTGGGGTCATGGGCAGGCGTCATCTTGACGCAGCCGGTGCCGAACTCCTGGTCCACGTACTCGTCGGCGACGATGGGGATTTCACGGTTCATCAAGGGGAGCAGACAGGTCTTTCCAATCAGGTCCTGATAACGCTCATCGTTGGGATTGACTGCCACGCCGGAGTCCCCCAGCATGGTCTCAGGGCGGGTGGTGGCCACGACGACATACCGTCCCTCCTGGCCCACAATGGGATACTTGAGGTACCATAAATTTCCGGGCTTGTCTTTGTACTCGACCTCGGCATCCGACAGGGCAGTGACGCAGTGGGGGCACCAGTTGACGATACGGGAGCCTTTGTAGATGAGGCCCTTCTCATACAGCGAGACGAAAACCTCCCGAACGGCCCGGGAACAGCCCTCGTCCATGGTGAATCGGGCGCGGTTCCAGTCGCAGGAGGCGCCCATTTTCTTCTGCTGCTGCACGATGCGGTTGCCGTATTGATTCTTCCAGTCCCAGACCCGCTCTAAGAACTTCTCCCGTCCCAGGTCGTGACGGGTCAGGCCCTCCTTGGTGCGCAGCTCCTCCTCGACCTTGATCTGGGTGGCAATGCCGGCATGGTCGGTGCCGGGAACCCATAGAGCAGCGTATCCCTGCATACGCTTAAAGCGGATTAGGATGTCCTGCAAGGTACAGTCCATGGCGTGGCCCATGTGCAGCTGACCAGTAACGTTGGGGGGCGGCATGACGATGGTAAAGGGTTTCTTTTCCGGGTCACGCTTGGTGGAAAAATATCCGCCTTTCTCCCACATTTCATAAATTCGGTTTTCGACCTGCTGCGGGTCATAGATCTTTGGCAGTTCTTTCGGCATAATGATTCTCCTTTATTTGGGATGGGGAACGAGCAGCGAAAAAAACGCCCCGAACCGAAGACGGTTCAGGGCGAAATGATCCGCGGTACCACCTGATTTCCCTTGCGGGCACTTGGCTTCTGTAACGGGAAGACCCGTCGCAGACTCATCGCCTGCGCAGCTCCAGGGCGACCTTCGGCACCTCCGGCAGAAGCTTGCACCAACCGCTTCCTCTCTTAAGCCGGGTGGAGCACCTACTCCTCCCCTTCATCGCTTTATTGTATATCTGATATCATGGTAGCGCAAAATGCACAGTTTGTCAAGCATTAGATGTCTTCAATAATAGGAGAAGGCCTGTTGGCACGGGGATTGGTCATGGCCGTAAACTTGCCCCGCGTCTCTCGAATCTGGCCGAGGGTCGCAGCGACAGCCTCTTCCGCCTGACGCAGGGACTCTTCAACGTAGGAGTTGGTCACATGCTTCAGTTCGGCGACTTTGTTCTCCGCATTTTTGATGATTTCCGCCGCCTGCTGCTGGGCCGCGGTGACGATCTCGTCTCGAGAGACCATCTTGCGGGCCCGCTCCTCGGCGGCGCGGCGAATCGTCTCGGCCTCTTTTTTGGCGTTCGTGATGACTTCGTTGCGGGCCTCGACGATGGTACGGGCTTGTTTGAGCTCGCCCGGTAAATTTGCACTGATCTCATCCAGAAGAGACTGGACCTGATCGCGCTCCAAAACGCACTTATTGCCGCTCATGGGCACGTTCCACGCATCCTGCACCATGTCATACAGGGCGCCGATCAGTTCTTCTACGCTGCGATTATCCATTTTGCATTCTCCTCAAATGAATTCGTTCCGTAAAGTCAGGGATGATCTCTGCAGGCAGGAAATCGGTCAGATCCGCGTCGTAGCGGCCCATCTCCTTGGCCGTGCTGGAGCTCAGATACAGGTACTTTTGCTCTGCCATCAAAAACATGGTGTCCAGCTCGTGGTTGAGGTTATGATTGATCATCGACATCATAAACTCATTCTCGAAGTCCGTGACTGCGCGAAGGCCCTTGATGATCACATTGATGTCATTCTTGCGGGCATATTCCGCCAGCAGCTCGCCGGAACTATCCACCTCTACATTGGGCAGATGACCGGTCACGCGCCGGATAAAGGCC
>CALWWH010000229.1 GCA_944385195.1 uncultured Oscillospiraceae bacterium
AACAAACGCATAACGCAACCATACCCCCATGGGGGTATGGTTGCGTTATGCGTTTGTTTGAGCTTTAGGCCAGCATGCCCTGGTACATTTCCAGATACTGTTTGGCAGATACAGTCCAGGAGAAATCTGTGGCAAAGGCGTTCTGCTGAAGCTTTGCCCAGGCTTCCGGATCCTCGTGGAAAATGCGACAGGCGTACTGGATACAGTGCAGCAGTTCGTGAGCATTGTAGTTGGCAAAGGAAAATCCGTTGCCCTCGCCAGTGTATTCATTGTAGGGGAGGACGGAGTCCTTGAGGCCGCCGGTCTCGCGTACAACTGGCAGCGTACCGTAACGCATGCAGATCATCTGGCTCAGGCCGCAGGGTTCAAACTGAGAGGGCATGAGCAATAGGTCGCCGGCAGCATACAGCTTGCGGGAGAAGGGTTCGGAGAAAATAATATTTGCTGAGAGCTTTTTCGGCAATCGACCGGCCCAATAGCGGAACGCATTTTCATAATGAGCCTCACCCACACCGCAAATCACCAGCTGCAAGTCTTCCTGCAACAGCTCTTCAAGGATATAAGTCAACAGATCGAGGCCCTTCTGCTCTACCAGACGGCTAATGAGGACCAACATGGGTTTTTTCTCATCAACATCTAGCCCCAGTTCCTTCTGCAAAGCCAGCTTGCACGCGACTTTGCCGGACAGGTCCGACGCACTGAAGTGCTGCGCCAGGCCTTCATCCGTGGTCGGGTCAAATTGCGTAGGATCAATTCCGTTTAAGATTCCGTAGAGGATGCTGCGCCGCTGGCGGAAGATGCCGTCCATGCCCTCGCCGTAATAGGCAGTGCACACTTCGTCGGCATAGGTGGGGCTGACCACAGACAGACGGTCAGAGTAACGCAGACCAGCCTGCATAAAGTTGACGGCGCCATAGCCATAGCGGAGTTGATCGACAGCGTTGGGATAGCTGTCCAGCCCCAGTACGTCGCCGAGAACGGTCTCGGAGAACACGCCCTGATACTTCAGGTTGTGGACGGTCAAAACGGTCTTCACGCTGCGATAGGCTTCGATGTGCTGATACTGCTCGTGCAGGTAAACCGGACAAAGCGCAGTGTGCCAGTCGTTGCAGTGGAGAATATCTGGGAAAAACTCCTGCAGATGACGCATCGCTTCGATGATTGCTTTAGAGAAGAAAGCCATACGCTCAGCGTCATCAAACTGACCATAAGCGCTTTCGCGTTTGAAATAGTACTCGTTATCAAGGAAATAATAGGTGACGCCGCCGTGGACAAGCTTCTCAATACCGCAGTACTGGCTGCGCCAACTGAGCTGGAGGTAGAAGTGACACACATGCTCCATGGCGTCGCGATAATTTTGGGGGATAATGCTGTATTTTGGCAAGATGACTCTGCAATCGCATCCGATGGCATTCAGAGCGGCAGGCAAGCTGCCAGCAACGTCGCCCAGACCGCCGGTTTTAACGAACGGGACGCACTCACCTGTAGCAAAGAGAATGCGGATAGGCTTCTTCATAGATGTTCCTCCTGTCAGATTGTCTGGCTCTTGGGGACAACGAAGGGGTTATCGGGTGTGCCGGAGAGACTGATACCTGCGCTGATATGGACAAACTTGTCACAGATGACGTTCTCCAGATGGGCGCCGGGCTCAATGACGCAACGTTGGAAGATGATGCTGTTTTTGATGACGGAGCCCTTACCGACCTGGACGTTGCGGAAGAGGATAGAGTCCTCAACGGAGCCCCCGATGGTGCAGCCTGTGGCAATGATAGAATTTTTGGCGCTGCCTTTTAAATATTTTGCCGGAGGGTTGTCCTGGACCTTGGTGTAGATCGTGCGATCACCTAGGAAAAGCTCGTCTCGAACATTGGATCGGAATAGATCCCAGTTGCACTGGATGTAGTCATCCAAGTTGCTGATGATGCGGGCATAGCCATCAATGGCGTAACTGCGGACATCAATCCTGGACAGGTTGTCACGAATGGCTTCGATGAGATCCATGTGGCTGGCTGCGGCATACCAGTCCAGCAGGGTGACCAGGGTCTCATGTTCGATAATCATGTAATCAAGATAAGCACCGTCGGAACCGACAGGGGAGTCTGAGATGCGTATGACACGGCCGTTATCATCGCAATTGAGGTGGTAGCCGGCGCTGCGGTTGTCGCCCTCACCTTTTCGATAGATCATAGTGACCTGCGCACCGGAATCAAAATGAGCGTCTGCAACGGCGCTGATATCGATGTTCATAACGGTGCTGGCCCCAGCGATGACAAAGGTGCTGTTGCCGGTGCGATCCAGATAAGCGCGGTTTTCTAGCAGGTCGCGCATCAGCAGCTTACCTTGGAGGCTCTTAAAGCCGTAGACAGAGCCAGGCAGGACATACATACCGCCGCTCTTGCGGGCCAGATTCCATTCCTTACCCACGCCAACGTGGTCAAGAATGGAGCGGAAATGATAGGGAGTGATCAGGCCAATGGTGGTAATGCCCGCGTTGACCAGGTTTGACAGCGGAAAGTCGACCAGACGATACCGGCCACCGAAGGGAAGACAGGCGACGGGTCGATGATCCAGCAAGGTACCGAAGGAATAGCTGCCATAGTTAGTCGAAACAATACCAGCAAGCTTGTTCATGTTCAGGCCTCCTTTTTGGTGACGACATCGTTGCCAATGACAACCAGCGGAGCGTCTTTGGCGCCGAGCACGGTATTTGCTGCTACGGTGGAGCGTTCCCCGATGATGGAATGGCATACAACAGCGCCGTCTTCGACTACGGCATCAGGCAGCAGGATGCTGTCCTCAACAACGGCGCCGTTGCCGACCTTGGCGCGGGGAGCCAAAATGCTGTTGCGGACTGTGCCGAGCACACGGCATCCGTTGCAGATAAGAGCGGTGTCGATTTGAGAGTTAGGGCCGGCATAGTGTGGTGCATCGATGTTGGCGTTGGAATAAATGCGCATCTCCTCCGAGAAAATGTCGAAGTTGGGCTTCTCAGCCAGCAGCTCCATCTGCGCATTATAGTAGCTGTCAAGGGTTCCTACATCCTTCCAGTACCCTTTAAAGGTATAGGCCATAACCTTTTTACCCTCTTTGAGCATGGTAGGAATGATGTCGCCGCCGAAGTCGTGGGTCTTGGTCGCCGTATGATCGGCCAGAAGTGCCTGGCGCAGCACGGGCCAGGTGAAGATGTATAGGCCCATGGACGCCAGATTGGATTCCGGCTCTTTAGGCTTTTCGGCAAACTTTGTGACGTTATTTTCCTCGTCGACGCTCATGATGCCGAAACGGCTGGCTTCATCCCAGGGAACCTCGATGACGGAAATAGTCAGGTCAGCGTTGTTTTTTTTGTGGAAAGCGAGCATCTTACTGTAGTCCATCCGGTACAGGTGGTCAGCCATC
>CALWWH010000230.1 GCA_944385195.1 uncultured Oscillospiraceae bacterium
GATGAGCCTGAGGCTGGAGCAGTTCTCCCCCAAACAGCGGCAGGCGCTGCTGTGGTGGAGCGGGACGGACTACGACGCGGTCATCTGTGACGGTGCAATTCGATCCGGGAAGACCTTTGCCGCAGGACTGGGCTTTGTACTCTGGGCGATGAGCCGCTTTGACGCGCAGCAGTTCGGCATTTGCGGGAAAACCCGCGGGGCGGTGCTGCGAAATCTGATACCGGGGATGATCCGAGGGCTGCAATCGATTGGATTTGCGTGTGATCTCAAGAGCAGCCAGGGCTTGATGACGGTACGGTTTCGCGGAAAGGAGAATCGCTTCTGGCTCTTCGGAGGCAGAGACGAGGCAGCGGCGAGTTACATCCAGGGAATTACACTGGCGGGTGTGCTGCTAGACGAGGTAGTACTTATGCCAAAGTCTTTTGTGGAGCAGGCCATCGCCCGCTGCTCGGTGGAGGGCAGCCGGCTGTGGTTCACCTGCAACCCCGCCGGAACAGCCCACTGGTTCTACCGCGAGTGGATCTGCCGGGCGCAGGAGCGCAATGCGCTGTATCTGCATTTCACCATGGAGGACAACCCCGGCCTGGATCAGCGGATTTGCGAGCGCTATCGGCGCCTGTACAGCGGCGTGTTCTACCGGCGCTTTGTGCTGGGAGAATGGGTCGCGGCTGAGGGGCGGGTGTATGACTTCTACGATGTGGATGCAATGGCGGTCAAAGCCCCATCGGGAACCATGGAGCGCTATGTCATCAGCGTCGACTACGGAACGCGAAACCCGGCATCTTTTGGACTCTGGGGATTGCGGGAAGAGGTCTGGTACCGCCTGCGGGAGTACTACTGGGATGCCAGAAAGGAGGGACAGCAGAAGACAGATCAGGAATATGCCGATGATCTGCGGGAGCTGGCCGGAGGGCTCAACATCGACTGCGTGGTCGTCGATCCCTCGGCGGCGTCCTTCATCGAGCTGCTGCGCCGGGAAGGTTGGAGCGTAAAAAAAGCAAAAAACGACGTGCTCAGTGGCATTCGATTGACGGCAAGACTGCTCCGAGAGGGAAAGCTGGTCCTCTGCGAGGGCTGTGTGGACTGTCTGCGGGAAATCCAGGTCTACACCTGGGAGGACCGCAGCGGCAAGGAGCAGGTGCGGAAGGAATGCGACCACGCCATGGATGAGATGCGGTATTTTGCTGCAACGGTGGTTGGGGAGCGGAAGGAGGAATTCGTGGCCGTGGCTGCCGTGAGGTAGGGGAGGACTGGAAGCGGCTTGCTCCCGCGCTACAAAATCATTTTTCAGGAGGCGATGTGTTTTGAATTGGAAGAGCAGGCCGGCGCGGGCGCCGGATCTGGCGGCAACGGCGGCACAGATGCGGTATGCTGACCAGACGCCCTGGCCGGTGGCATTGGGCGGCGGAGAGATGCGGCTGTACCGTCAGTTGCGGGCAACGCTGCCGGTCATCGATGCTGCGGTCAACAAACTGGTGCGTTTGGTGGGCGGGTTCGAGGTCCGCTGCGACGACCCTGCGGCGGAGCGGAAATTGCGTGAGGCCCTACGTGTGATACCGGTGGGCTATGGGCAGCGGGGCATCGGGCAGTTCCTAAACGCCTATTTGGCGGGACTGCTGGTGGATGGCTGCGCCATCGGGGAGATGGTGGTCCAGGATGGACATCTGGTGGGCCTTTGCTGGGGCGATGTGGCGAAGATCGAATTGCAGTGCGGCGAAAACCCATTGGAGATGGTGATCTGTCAACGGGAGCTGGGAACGACGGAACCGCTGCCTATGCAGCATCTGCTGCTGTTTACCTCCCTCAATCCGGAGCCGGGACACCCGTTCGGAGTGTCATTGCTGCGCAGTGCGCCCGCGCTGGCGGAGATTTTGATGAAGATCTACCGCACCATTGGGATCAACTGGGAACACGCAGGCAATGTGCGCTATAGCGTCGTGTGCAAGCCCGGCAGCGGTGAGAGCGCCGGGTCTGCCAAAGAGAGGGCCGAGCAGGTGGCGGCTGCCTGGAGCGAGGCGATGCGGGAGCAGCAGTCCGGCGTCGTACGCGACTTTGTGGCGGTAGGCGATGTGGAGATCCGCGTCATCGGCGCCGACGGCCAGGTAATGGACTCCCAAGTGCCGGTACGGCAGCTGCTAGAGCAGATCGTGGCCCGGACGGGCTTGCCGCCTTTCCTGTTGGGGCTCAGCTGGAGCAGCACCGAGCGGATGAGCCAGCAGCAGAGCGATCTGCTGACCGCGGAGCTGTGGAGTCTGCGCCGGTGTGTGCAGCCGGTGCTGGAGCGTGTTTGTGAGCTCTGGCTGGCGCTGGAGGGATTTGGCGGCCATGCCGAGATCCTCTGGGAGGATATCAGTCTGATGGATGCCGTAGAGGAGGCAAGAGCGGGGCTCTATCGGGCGCAGACAGAACAGATCGAACAAAAGCTTTTGAATGGAGGTACTATTTGATGAACATGATCCGAAAATCTGCCGGTGTGGTTTCCGGCGGCACCCCGACGGCGCTGCAGCTGGAGCAGATCAACCGGCAGGCCCGTACGGCCCTCAATGCGGAGGAGGTGTACGTCTTCTCCATGCGGCTGTGTGACGATCAGCCGGACAGGGACTGGGAGCGCTTTGACACTGCGGCGCTGCCGGAGCTGGCGCAGATGCTGGTGGGCAAGACCGGTCTGAGCGATCATCAGTGGAGCGCCGGCGCCCAGGTGGCGCGCATCTTTGCCGCCGGGGTGGAGGTTGCCGATGGTGTGCACTACATCCGCGCCTGGGCTTACCTGCTCAGAGCGCATCATCAGCAGCTGATCGACGAGATTGAAGGCGGCATCCGCCGCGAGGTCAGCATTGGCTGTGCCATGGGACGCCGCAGGTGCAGTATCTGCGGCGCGGAGATGGGCTCTTGCCAGCATCAGCAGGGCCAGCTCTACGACGGGATCCGCTGCGTGGCGGTGCTGTCTGAGCCCCGTGATGCCTATGAGTTCTCCTTTGTCGCTGTTCCGGCCCAGCCCATGGCGGGCGTCATGAAGGGGTTCTGTGCGGACGAGTATGAGCAGTTGAAGGCTGCTGCGGCGCTGGGAATGGCGCATCTGGGCCGTCAGCGCGGCGAATTGGTGCGCCTGGGCCTCGCCCTGGAGATGGGCCTGGACCGGCCGCTGCTCGAGCGTATGGCTGCGGCGCTGACGCCTGGGGATCTGGAGGCGGTTTGCCGTGGCTGGAGAAGCGCAATGCGCCAGTTGTATCCCGGCCAGACGCAGCTGACGGCAATGGCAGACGCTGCTGCGGTTGATGAGGCCTTTCGGGTCTGAGCTCCCGGCAAGGCTGCTCGCTGTGTCCTCTGCCAGCCCTCCGGATTGCCGTCCACGTATATCCTAGCAGTACGCTAAACCCACTGAATTTGAAAGGAGATCATTTATGTTCCACTACAATGGCATTGACAACACCATCCTGACCTTTATTGCCGGCACAGACTGCGCAGAGGGTGCAGTCTGCAAGCTGAGCGGCTCTTCCATGGTCAAGGGGTGCAGCGACGGGGATGCCTTCCACGGCCTCGTCCAGAAAATCTATCCCGGCAAGGTCTGCGGCGCGGTGGTGCGCGGCGTAGTTCGCGTGGCGTATACCGGCACCACACCCACCGCTGGTTGGGCAAAGCTGGTCGCCGACAGCAGCGGCGGCGTCAAGATCGATGACGCCAACGGCCGCGACTATCTGATCCTTAAGGTCGACTCTGCGGCTAAGATGGTCGAATTCTATCTGTAATTTTATCTTATAGGAGGTATATATCATGGGTTTTGATTCTATTCGACTGGAAAAGGGCATGTATCAGACCAGTGGCAAGAGCTTCAGCCAGGTGCTGGAGAGCCTGGACCCCAGTGAGCAGTACCAGGGGACCGCTCTGGAGGGCCTGGACGCTTTTCAGCGCCAGCTAAAGAGATTCGGCATCCGCGTCAAGGGCAAGGGTTCCGATAACGTGGAGAAGTTTTTCAGCACCGTTGACTCGGCAGTGCTGTTCCCGGAATTCGTCTCCCGTGTGGTCCGCAGCGGCATGGAGGAGCACAATCCCCTTCCCGACCTGCTGGCCACGGTCACTAACATCGACGCCATGGACTACCGCAGCGTATACACCGTTGAGAGCGATGCCGATCTGGCACCTTCGTATCTGGCCGAGGGCGCCAGTATCCCCACAGTCAACGTCCGCGTCAAGGAAAACCTGGTGCATCTTAATAAGCGCGGCAGAATGCTTGTGGCGTCCTATGAGGCACTGCGGTTCCAGAAACTGGATCTGTTCTCCGTGATGCTGCGCCAGATCGGTCAGTACATCCAAAAGGCGCAGCTGGAGGACGCTGTGCGCACCATCCTGGACGGCGACGGCAACGATGACACCCAGTCTGCCGTGCTCGAGATCGGCACCGCGCCTCTGACCGGCACCCCCGGCACGCTGGCCTACGCCCAGCTGGTGGAGTTTTGGAGCCAGTTCGCGCCCTATGAGATGAACACCATCATTGGCGGAAGCAAGGCCCTGGTGGAGCTGCTGAAGATCGCGGAACTGCAGGACCCTGCTACTGGAATGAATTTCCAGGCCACCGGCAAGCTCATCACCCCTCTTGGCGCGGCAATCGTCCGTTGCGACAGCGTACCAGAGGATCAGCTGATCGGTATCGATCGCCGCTTTAACCTGGAGATGGTGCAGGCTGGGGACTTGATGGTCGACTACGACCGCCTGATCGACCGCCAGATGGAGCGTGCGGCTGTCACAGCCGTGGCAGGCTTTAACAAGATTAACGCCGCCTCCGGCAAGGTCCTGAGCATCGGAGCATGATGACGG
>CALWWH010000231.1 GCA_944385195.1 uncultured Oscillospiraceae bacterium
TCGCGGAAAAGGGAATAAAAGCCGCACCGTTTATTTTTCGGTTAGAGCAAAGCTAATGATACAAGAGTACTTGAGCGTTCGCAAGGGTGGAAAAGCTTTGTTTTCAGAAACCAGAAAACCGTATGGACCAATGAAAGACAGGTCGATTCAACGTATTGTTCGAGAATTGGGCAAACGAGCTAATATTCCGTATCATGTACATCCGCACTTATTACGCCATACATTTGCGACCAGTGCGCTTAACGCGGGACTGGACATATCGGTTATTCAAAGGCTTTTGGGGCATGAAAATCTCAGTACAACACAAATCTATGCTGAACTTTCGTTAGAAACAATACGGCACGAATATGATAAATATATTTCATAGCAGCTCATAAGGGGCTGCTTTTTTATGCAATCAAATGAGAAAGGGGGTGATAACAATGGTTTCTATCAGCATTGGAGAACTGTTGATAGCATTTATTACGGCTATGGGAATCCCAAGTGCTATTATGGGGTTGATCGTCTGGCGACTGAAAAATCGTATCGAAGATCGAGAAGAAACCCAAGCAAAGAAAAATGCAGATCAGCAGGAACTATTTCTAATCCTTGTTCAGAGTACCCGTGCATCTATTGCTTTGGGAGAGGCAACGGCTCATGCAATGCAGCGCGGGCACACCAATGGAGACATGGAGGCGGCGTGGTATATGCCACCGACATCAAGCACAAACAAAAAGATTTTTTGGCAAAGCAGGGAATCCAAGCTTTGCTGGACGATTGAAAGGAAGTATATTATGACCGTAGAACAGATTATCTCAGTCGTTGTCGCCATCCTCACCGGCCTTGCCGCCTGCATTCCGCTGGCTGCAAAGCTGGTGCAGTATGTCAAGCAGGCAACGCAGGAGAGAAATTGGGGGCCGCTGCTCGGCCTTGTTGTCGACCTTATGGAGGAGGCGGAAGTCAAGTTTGCCGACGGCGCGACCCGTAAGGAGTGGGTGCTGGCCATGGTGCAGACCAGTGCGGAATATGTAAGTTACCCGATGGACACCGATGCCCTTTCCGACATGATCGACGCGCTGTGTGATCTGACCAATGTAGTCAACGCACCCGTGGAAAGCGACGCGGATGTGAAGGTCGCAGGTGAGACCGCATGAAAACACAGAGCGGATTTACACTGATGACGGTGGACGAGTTTGAAAACTGGATCGCGTCGCAGCGCGTCACGCGCGGCATTCAGTTGGTGCAGCTGCACCACACATGGTCGCCCGCCTACGCGCAGTTTACCGGCAGCAACCATTTCGCCCTGCAAAGCGGCATGAAAAGCTATCATCTGAGCATCGACTACGATGACATCGCGCAGAACCTGACCATCTTCCCGGACGGGCAGGTCATGACCGGCCGCAGCCTCAACGTTGCGCCTGCCGGATGCAAAGGGGCAAACAGCAATGGCATCTGTATCGAGAATATCGGCAATTTTGACGTCGGCGGCGATACCATGACCGAGGCGCACAAGGACGCGATTGTGCGCGTGACCGCGGCGCTGCTGAAAAAGTTCGGGCTTAGCCCGGCGAGCGGCGTTACCTATCACGCATGGTGGACAGAGGGCGGCACGAGCCTCGGTACATACATCGCCGGTAAGTCGTGCAAGACCTGTCCGGGCACGGCGTTTTGCGGCGGCAACACGCGCGCCAGCTAGCCTTTAACGACTTGCGCCGAATCCTGTTCATGTTCGCACCTCCTTCGGGCAGCAGGCCCCGGTGAAGGTATAGCCCTGGATCGCTGCCAGGTTCTCGAGCAGGCGGCGTACCGTTCCGTTGTGCCCAGTGCCCAGATAGGTGCTGCCCTCCTCCATCCACAGGATGTCATCTGCGATGTCGTCCGTCATTGGAAGGGTGATGCAGCTCTCGGTGACCTCACCCGGCTTTTCCATGCGGTAAGTGATGTTGATTCGCTTCATGCCTGCTCTCCTTTCTTGACGATGATGGTGATACCAGCGAGATTCCCAATCGCAGGATAGTGCTCGGGATAGATCTCTACGACCTCATAGGCCGCTGCGGTTCGAAGTGTGATTTCCTTGGCCGGCCCGAAGTAGATTCCATCGGAGATGGATGGATCCTCTGCAATCCAAACCGTAGTGTTCTCGTACACCTTGTAAAGCAGGTCTGTCAGTTTCATCATTGCACCTTTCTGCCCTCGTGACCTCCGGGGCGGGCTTTGTGATTAAAACGGCAAGCAGTAAAGCCAGAGCTTGTGAACCACTGTACTTTTAGGGAAACGCTTGTGCAACCAATCAGCCGCGTTCAGAATCTTCGCTCCGATGGGGTTGTACCCAAAGAAGTGCCAGCGGGCGCTTTCGAGTTCGTGTGAGAGGCGGCTCATGGCACAGCGCTGGCGGAGATGGTAGAACTTCATTTCTCTTCGCCGCCCTTCTTGGCAATCTTCCGCAGGGCCTTGATGGCGAGGGTGGCGTGGCCGCTCTCTACGGCGGCCACATCGTACTTGTCGAACCCGTCCCGGCTCTCAATTCAGGCAAGCAGATCTTCCGGGGCATTGCAGAATTGAGCCAGGTTTGCCAGGATGCTGAACACCCGCATCCGCTCCTTGCCGTTGTCGTTGAGGTAGTAGCTGACCTCAGCCAGCTTCTTGTGCTCGGCGGTGACCGCCGCTTTCCACTCGGCATAATTGGTGACCATCTCTTACTCCTCCTCTTCATCGTCCCAGTTGGGAAGGCTATCCAGGAACCGCTGGATAAACGGAATGTGCGGGAAAACATAATCGGCAATCAGTCCCCCGACACCGAGGACCGCCAGGAAGGCTGCCAGGATGCCCAGGTCAACGATTGCTTCGCCCAGAAGTTCGTTCATGGCGTCCGCCTCAAATCAGGTACGGAAGCTCGTACTTCACGAAGTCCGCCGCCATGCAGGCCAGCTCTTCATCCAGGTCGTTGCACCAAGCGGACAGGTAGCCGTCCCGGGCCTCCTTGTTCTTCCAGTTCTCCAGGCTCAGGCCGATGCTGTCCAGGATGATGTAGCCGTCGCTGCCGATACCGAAGAGGCTACGTCCGCCGTGGGTCCGCTTCCACTCCTCATCGGCCTCCAGGTCATCCTTGTCGGCCTTCATGATGTACTCCACGATGCAGGTGTCGAAGTTGTAGCGGAACAGCTTGCCGTTCAGCTTGTAGGGGCTGCTTTTCATTTCAGTCATCCTTTCTTGACTATCTCCCGGTAAGAGGTCACGCCCCACCTTTTTGGGCGGGGCGCTCAACAACTTACCAAATTGGTAACTTATTGTATCTTCACTCTACCTTACCGACACGGTAATGTCAAGTCAAATATTGATTTTTTCTGAAATATTTTTCTCCGTAAACTTGCAGCTTCATTTTGTACCCTTTCGGCGCTTTCACGGCTCTTTTGAGCAAAAAAAGAGCGCCCTACCTGCGTTTGCTGTCTGGTCAGATTACCAGTTAAAAGCAGGTAGGGCGTATGGCCGCATAGGAGCCGTTTTAAGGGTGCTTTCCGCTCCGGTATGTAATTTGGTGTGTTCGCCCCATTCTTCGCTTGTAGGTGGTTTTACGGGGCTTGTGGAGTGCATTTCGACTTTCCGGTGATGGGCGGTGTGCAGGTCGTCCTTTTCAAGTCAGTTTGCCATGTCCGTGTGGGACGGATTTTTCGGCATTTTCGTCCGTGTGGGAAAACAGGTCTTAGAAGCCGCTTAGAGGCGCTTAGAGGGCATTTT
>CALWWH010000232.1 GCA_944385195.1 uncultured Oscillospiraceae bacterium
AAGGAGGGCTTCAAGGGCATCAACCCCGATGAGTGTGTGGCCATCGGCGCCGCCATCCAGGGCGGCGTCCTGGTGGGCGACGTGAAGGGCCTGCTGCTGCTGGACGTCACCCCCCTGTCCCTGGGCAGCGAGACCATGGGCGGCGTCATGACCAAGCTCATCGAGCGCAACACCACCATTCCCGCCAAGAAGAGCCAGGTGTTCACCACCGCCGCCGCCAACCAGACCTCCGTTGAGGTCCATGTGCTGCAGGGCGAGCGTGAGATGGCCCAGTACAACAAGACCGGCTTCTGCCGGACCAGCTCGGCAAAGAGCAGATTTTGCAGAACGGCCCGGTCATTCAGCGTCTCCATCCGGCGGCTGAGTGTACTCGCCAGCAACCGGCACAGGGGCTCCATCAGCCGCTCTGTCGAATAGAGGAAAGGCGTATAGACACACCGGATCATCAGCTGCGCCACCGTCAGGCCCTGTACCCTTACCGGCAGAACCACGATTTGGTTCACCAGCCGCCAATCCACGCTTTGGGCATTGACCGTCCGGCTGCGCTGCTCAATGATGTAGCTGACGTTTTCCCGTTGCAGCCGCTCCAGCAAGGCCTTGGGAAACGACCCATGGGCCAGGGCCTCATCAATCTGCGCATCTCGAAAGGGATACTGCCGGCTCCAGGCCAGGACATTGCCGCTCTGGCTGACCAGAGCCACCGCGTTGACAATGACGCTGCTGATCATGTCTACGATCTGCGCCAAATCGTCCCCGGCCCGCTCCGCGGCGCTGATACGCTCGATGCCGTAGTAATACTTGACGTCATTGGCTAGGATGAAACTCAGATGATTCTGCAAAAACAGCAGCGCTTCCGCCGGGACGGAGGTCTCCATCTGTACTAAAACCAGGTTGCAGCGCAGCCCGGGGCGCGAGTAGCACTCCGGCAGGGGGGCATCCTCGATGCAAAAGCAGTCGTGGGGCGCATCCGCCGGGTTTGCAGGCAGTTCCGACACCAGGCCAACAAACAGATAATCCGAGGAGAAAAACCGTTCCCTCAAATCTCTGACCGACTGGGTCGCGATGAGCTGCACCCCTGAGACATGAAGCTCTTCGTCTGCCAGCGACACAACCTGCCACTGGCGGACGAGCGGAGATGCCATATTTGCCAACAAGCGCTGATATTCCACAAAAACCCTTCCAATCGTTTTGTTTGTCCTGAGTTTAACGCAGAGCAGGCGGCCTTGTCAAGCTTCTGTGCACGGAATATAAAAGGGGCTGGCCGCGCTGTAGCGGTTTTTGGGCAGATGGTCGTAATGCTTCGCCACCGTTTGGGCCATATAGTCCTGCAAATGCCGCAGCGCGGCCATCAGCTCCTCCAGCTTGGCCTCCTCCAAGGACTGGCGCAGATAGGTCAAGCCGATCTCGGCGCGTTTTTGCAGTTCCTCCCGGGTAAACCTGGCAATGGGAGGCCCAATATGCTCGTCGGGATGGGTGTAGTAGTACGGCGCAGGGGCGGCCATAAAGCTGCTACAGCTGCCCAGGAGCCGGTACTCCGGGAACCAGTTGGGGAGGAAACCCTCGGGCTGTTCGGCCTCGGGAAAGTCCACCTCGCCTTTGGCCGGAACGGCGTCCAGCCGCCCGGCCAGGAGATACGCGCCCAGCATGGTGTCGTTAAAGACGTCCACAGGCTCACCGGCCCTGGTGGTAGGCGGCTGCGGCGGCGCGGAAGAATCAAAGCGCATCTTGGGACGCAGGCCGAGGTTGCTCAAATAGGCGTTGACATCCATATAGAGCAGCGGAACCTTGGTCTCGTCAAAAAAGTCTGTGACCATGGCCAGCAAAAAGTCGGTGGTGGGGACATGGGAGGGAATCCAGATCTGGCGTTTAAAGCCCTGGTTGAGCAGAGAGTGGGCAATGGCCTTGCAGTAGCTGTAGCTCTGGGCCATGCTCACATGGATGGTGCCGCGGCCAATCTGGGTTCCGCCGGGGTTAAAATAGACCAGGTTGGGCAGGAAAAGACCCCCGACCCGCTCGGCGATGAGCTGGGCATAGCCCTGGACGGCAACGAATTCGCAGTCGACGGGCAGTGCCGCATGGGTCTCGCAGTTGCCCACGGGTACGACGATGATGTCGTTGGTTTTGAGGTACTGTTCGATCTCCCAATTGGTAAGGTCATCGTAGCGGTGGGTGCGCAGCCGGAAGTTGGCCATAACAAACTCTCCTTTGCATATCGATTAGATACCGCCGGGCGAGGATTCTGCCCGGCCGGACCGGAACGACCAATCTCAGCGCTTTAGGAAGCGGTCATAGGCCGCCTGGTTGATCTCGACAACCCGGTCAAGGCCCATGGCGGTCATCTGATCCTGGAACTGGTCCCAGGTCTGATCGTTGAGCTCCATCTGGCCCATAATGATCTTACATACAAACTCGGAGATGTAGGTGGTCAGGTCGTTGGCCAGTCTCGCCTGCTCCTCGCCCTCCTCCGGGGTGAAGGTCAGCGTGCCGGTCAGGTTCCACTCGCCGAATTTGCGCCAGATATCGTTATAGATGATGCCGGACTCCGGGACCTGATTCTCCTCGCGATCGAGCAAAAAGATCACAGAACCGTTATGCACCAGATAGATCTCCTGGGCAAAGCCCATGGACAGGCCCTCGGGATTGTTAACCAGCAGGTCCATCAGCATGGGGTTGCCGTCCTCATCATAATAGAAGGTCTCGCCCTCGACGCCGTAGTTGGTGGTCATGTAGCCCTCCTCAGAGTACCGGTAGTCGCACCAGCGGATGGCCTCCTCGAGAATCTCGGAGTCGGCAAACACCACCGCGCCGGAGCCCATGGTGGAGGCAGTGTACTCGCCCATGGAGTAAATCTTGCGGTCGATGCCGTCCATGGTGACGTTGGGGATCAGCTGCAAATAGCATCCCTCGGGCGCCATGCCCGCGTCGGCAGCATAGGTACCGGCCTGGGTGTACATCAGCGAGACAACGCCGGACTCGTTATTGGCCAGGCGCTCGGTGTCCCAGAAGAAATCCTGGTTCATAAAGTCTTTGTCGATCAGATTCTCCTCATACCAGCGGGCCATCAGTTCCAGATAGTCATATAGGCCCTGGGAACGGTAGGAGGACTCGATGACGTCGTCCTTGACAATCATTCCCACAGTCTTGCCGGAGTCGACGTTGAAGGCGCCCTCGATGTAGTTCGCCGGCGTAAAGCCGTTGCGGCCAAGGCCCATGTCCATGGGGCCCACGCCGCCGGTCTTGTTATCGCGGAAGGCCTCCAAAACAGCTTCCAGCTCCGCGATGGTCTCGGGGACCTCCAAGCCCAGGTCGTCCAGCCAATCCTGACGGATGCCGTAGCCTAGGAAGGTGGTCTGCGGACGGCTGTAGACCTGGGCAAAGTAGGGCAGGTTGCCCTCATCAGTATAGCAGGCCTTGCGGTCAGCCTCAGTCCGGTTGACCCAGCGCAGATAGTTGGGAATCAGGTCTTCATAGTCTGCCAGGTTGGTATAGACGCCGTCTTCAATGGCCAGATCCGGGCCACCGGTGTAGGTCTGGGCCTCTGCAACATCGGGATACTCCTCCGAGGCCAGCATCAGAGAATACTGCGTCGCGTAATTCTGACCGGAGAAGAGCATGAACTCTACCTGAATGCCCGTAGCCTCCTCGATGGCTTTCCAGGCGTAGTTGTCGGCAAAGGGATCGCTGCCCCGCTGGAGCGTCTCATTGTTGGCGCTACGCCAGTACTCCAGGGTGATCTCTCCCGGCTGGCAGATGGGGAAGACGCTTCCCTCGGCAAAGCCCTTCGGCAGGTTGTAATCGCCGATGACCTCCT
>CALWWH010000233.1 GCA_944385195.1 uncultured Oscillospiraceae bacterium
TTACCCTAAAAGGCAAGGAGCACCCCGGGTCTAAAGATCCGGGGCGCTCCTTGCCTTACAGCGCAACCGTCTGGGTGGCGACGGCAGTGCAAAACGCCTCGTCGTGCTCCACAAAAACCATCGTCGGTTTGAACTTTAAAATCAGCGTTTCTAATTGCCGGCGGGAGAGGAGGTCGATGTAGTTGAGGGGCTCATCCCAGAGGTACAGATGCGCCCTCTGGCAAAGGCTCGCCGCCAGGAGGACTTTTTTCTTCTGACCTGCGCTGTAGCCCTCGATGGGTTTTTCAAACTGCACCCGCGGCAGGCCCAACTTTCTCAAAATGGTCATACAGAGGCTCTCATCGATGCCCCGGCTGCGGATGAAGTCCGCCAGCTGCCCGGAAAGGCCGGAGGCGTCCTGAGGTACATAGGAGACCTCCAGGCCGCTGCCCAGGCGCAAAAGGCCGCGGTGGGGGATATCCTGGCCCGCCAAAAGCTTGAGGATGCTGCTCTTGCCGCTGCCATTGCGGCCTGTCAGGGCCACCCGATCCCCCCGGGTGACGGCAAAGCAGATGCCCTCGCAGACCGGGTTGTCGCTGTATTGGATGGCCAGATCCCGGGCCTCGGCCAGGACATTGGCGTG
This sequence comes from uncultured Oscillospiraceae bacterium, assembly GCA_944385195.1. Lineage (GTDB taxonomy): Bacteria > Bacillota > Clostridia > Oscillospirales > Oscillospiraceae > RUG11142. Next base: position 623 of record CALWWH010000233.1, read on the forward strand.
GTAGGTCTGGGGGAAGAGCTTGAGGGCGTCGGCCTGCTCGATGTCCTTGAGCAGGGTGGATTTTTCGTCGATGGCCGCCTGGCGGCGTTGCTCAATGGTTTTGGAGCGCTTCATCATCCGCGCCGCCTGGTGCCCGATGTACCCCCGGTCTTTGACGGCGCTTTTGCTCGCTTTGCCGGTTTTGCTGCGCTCGATCTGGTCGGACCAGCTGGCTTTCTGTCGCACGGAGTCCTCCAGACGGCGGATTTCCCGCTTGAGGCGCTCATTCTGCGCCAGCTCAAAGGCATCCTGGCGGTCGCTGTTGCGCTGCCAGGTGCTGTAGTTGCCCGCTTGCAGCGTAACAGTGCTGCGGCCCAGGTTCAGCACATGGTCGACGCTGCGGTCGAGAAAGGCGCGGTCGTGGCTGACCAGCAAAAAGCCGCGCTGGCTGCGCAGATAGTCGCCCACCAGATGGCGGGCCGGAAGATCCAGATGGTTGGTCGGCTCGTCAATGAGCAGGTACTGGGCGGCGCCGAGAAACAGCGCCGCCAGCAGCAGCTTGGTCCGCTCGCCGTTGGAGAGGGTCTCAAAGGGGCGGCCCAGCACCTCTGGGTCCACGGCCAGGCGGCCCAGCTCGCGCTCGAGCTGCCAGAGCTGGAAGTCCGCCGCCGTTTCGGCCACGGTGAGTGCATCCTGGCTAGGATCTGCCACGGGATACGGAAAATAGGCGCAGGGCACCGGGCAGGAAATCGCCCCGCTGGGCTCCAGCTGGCCCATCAGCAGCCGCAGTAGTGTGGTCTTGCCCCGGCCGTTGCGGCCGATGAGGCCCAGCTTCCAGCTGCTGTCCAGCTGTAGGTTCAGGTGTTCGAAAACAGGGTCATAGCTGCCGTCGTAGGTGAAAGATACGTCGGTCAATTGAATCAGTGACATCAAATGCCTCCTTTTGCATCGCGGTCTAATGGGATCAGGACATGACACGCCCGCGTGCAGGGAGCGCAAAAAACGCCGCAGGGACACGCTCCCGCGGCGCAAAACGGCATGGATATACCGCAGAGCCCAGAACGCGCGATCCCTTCCTGCTCATGGCCAGATGGGTACACTACCCCCCGGCGGTCATGTCAACGGTTCAGCAGGAATGATGACGCATGGGTTCTCCTCCTATGGCTTTGTTATATGTATCATAGCACAGCGCCCTTGTCATTGCAAGCAGAATTCAAAAAACGGTTCCAAACTGTTCATACCCTGTTCATGGGGGTGGGATACGATACAGATGCAGCAGCAAGGAACCCTTTGTTTCATTGATTTCTCCCTTTACAACAAACACAGAGCGCATCGTCTTCGGGCGATGCGCTCTGTGTTTGCGCCGGGAACTTTTGCGAACTGCACGACGTCTGATGAGTATCAGGATAATTTTGGGTGTTTTTCGCCAAAAAAATGTAAATTTTCGTGTTTCGACTATCTTTTCAGACCCGGTTCGTGTATAATAGCTTCGTTTGTGTAATCTTATGTAATCTAAGGATAGGAGTGTGTCCATGAACACTGCGGGAACTCAAAAGCAGCGCGGCAGCCGGTTTAAGTCCATCGTCCTGGCGCTGATGATTGTGCTCATCTGCGGGCAGTTGGTGTACCTGTTCTGTGTGTATTCCAACATCCCCTTCATCAAGAAGTGGCGGGATATCTATATCAACACCGCCATGACCACCTATACCCACCAGTGGCTGGCCACAGCCCTGCTGCCGGACGATATGATCCAGGAAGTCGTGGACGCCCGTGCCGCAGAGCTGGAGGCCCAAATGGGCATCAATACGGACTGGGGCGACAATGATACACAAAACGTCATCTCCTCCAATATCTCCCAGGGAAACGACCCCACGGATACCGATGTGATCGTCAACATTGAGCAGACGCCCGAGGAGGGGCAGACCCCCGCCACGGCGCAGCAGGCGTTCTTCGAGCTCTTTGACGAGATTGACCAGGCCAGCATGCTCACCTATGTCAACCAGAATCCTGACGCCATTGCAGACGGCTGGGAGAACATCAACATCAACGAGGCGGCGCTTTATGACGAGGGCACCAGCATCATGACCACCGCCGGCGACCAGGTCCTGGCCGTGGACGCGGCCAATGGCATCCTGCTCATCCGCGTGGAGGGCGACGGCTATCGCGGCGTCCTGGCCATCACCAAGGACAGCGAGCAGGTCTCCATCCACGCCAGCAAGGGGATCGGCTCCTACGGCAGTTTGTGCAAGGACATCGCCCAGGACGCCGGCGCGCTCCTGGCCATCAACGCCAGCGCCTTCTATGACCCGGACGGCAACGGAAATGGCGGCACCCTGGTGGGCTATTCGGTCTGCGAGGGCGAGCACTACGGCTATATCGCCGGCATAGCAGACCCTAACAACAACTGGAAGCGCATGGAGCTGCGGGAGGACAATCTGATGTATCTGGTCGACTCAAAAAATGAAGTCGATCCCACCGTCACCGACGCCTGCGAGTGGAACGTGGCGCTGATCATCAACGGTGAGAAGCTGGTCAGCGGTGTCTGGGAGATCCATCCCCGCTCCGCCATCGGCATGTCTGAGGACCATGAGGTCATGTTCCTCATTATCGAGGGCCGCCAGCCCCTGAAGGGCATCATCGGCGCCACCGCCCCCGAAGTGGCGGACATCCTGCTGCGCTATGACTGCGCGCAGGCCATGCTCCAGGACGGCGGCTCCAGCGCCATCATGGTCTACCACGACGAGCCTGTGACCATGTGCTCCAACGGCTATGAAACCGGCCGCGCCCTGCCTAACGCCTGGGTTGTGCGCCCGAAAGAGTGAAAAAACAGCTGCCACACCTGGTGTGGCAGCTGTTTTTTGTGCAGACGGGCGGATGCTTTGCAGCGCCGCCGCTTAAACAGGGATATGCCGGCCAATCCGGTTGACGAGGGCGACCGCGAGGACCAGTTTTAGCGCGTCAAACGGCAGGTAGGGCACCACGCACCAGCCCAGCACCACCCCAAGCGAGATCGCGCCTGTCGTGCGCAGGTAGACCGCCTGGTACCAGAAGGTCCCAAGGGCATAGCAGGCCAGCAGGCCCAGGGCCATCCCGGCGGCCAGCGCCCAGAGCGTTCGCCCGAAGAGGCGGACGAAGATACCCTCGATGGCGGCGGTGAGCAAAAAGCCCAATAGATAGCCGCCCGTAGCGCCCAGCAACGGGGCGGCGCCGCTCTGGAACCCGGCAAACACGGGCGCGCCGATCAGACCCAGCAGCAAGTAGAGGCCGACGCAGATGACGCCCCGCCGGAGGCCCAGAAGGCCGGTGACGAAAAAAATCGCGAAGGTCTGGAGCGTGAATGGGATGGTGGTTGGAATGCAGATCCACGCGCAGACGGCGATTAGGGCCGCTCCCATGGCGCATTGGGCCAGTTCACGGACAGAGAGGACTGGTTTGGATCCGGTTTCCACGGAAAATCCCTCATTTCGGCGTCGGATTGACTTTAGTATATCGAATCGGCGGGCCATTGTCAACCTGACTGATAAGCGGGATCATCCGGCCTGCGAAAACAAGGCCCAGCCGTCTCCGGGGCGGGGAATGGCTCGCCTGCGTCCGGGGAGGCACCGCATACAGAAAACTTTGTAGGGATACGCTGTTTTCGGGGGGACAAGTTATGCGATATGTCCATGGAAATGCCGCCAGATTGGTGCTATAATATCCTGCGACAACGCTAAGGACAAGGAGGACTTTGCTGCTGCGATGGCGCTCTTGGGCGCCGGGCGAGGTGCAGGCTGAAGGTTTTCCGGAAAGAAGTAATCATATGGTAAGCAAATCCAAGACCCGAAAAAAAGAGATCAGCCTGACAAGCGGCTCCATTGTGGGCGGCCTGATCCGCTTTGCGATCCCGCTGTTCTTCGGACAGCTGCTGCAGCAGTTTTACAATATGGTGGACGCCTGGGTGGTCGGCAATTTTTCCTCCAACGACGCCTTTGCGGCGGTGAGCCTGTCCGGAAACCTGACCTTTCTGGTCATCGGCCTCTTTAATGGCATTGCCGTCGGCGGCGGCGTAGTCATCTCCCGCTACTTCGGCGCGGAGGACCCGGAAAAGACGGCCCTGGCGATCAACACCAACCTGATCTTTGGCATCCTGGCCAGCCTGGTCTCCACGGTCCTGGGCCTGCTCCTCTCACCGTATCTGCTGCGGTGGATGAACACACCCGACAGCGTGCTGCCCCATGCCAAGGCCTACTTCAACATCTACTTTGCCGGCGTCTCCACGGTCATCATGTACAACACCTGTATGGCGATCATGCGCGCCGTCGGCGACAGCGTGCGGCCGCTTTATTACCTGCTGATCTCCTCGGTGGCCAATATTGTGCTGGATCTGCTGTTCGTGGCTGTCTTCCATTGGGGCGCCGGCGGGGCGGCCATTGCGACGGTCATCGCCCAGGCCCTCAGCGTGGCCCTGTGCCTCATTCGGATGTTCCGGGGTAAGGATGCCATTCGCCTGCGCCTGTCGGAGTTCCGCCTCAACCGGATCGCCATGAAGCAGATCCTCCGGCAGGGCCTCCCGGGCGGCGTGCAAAACACGGTCAACAGCATCGGCAATATGGTCGTACAGTCCTGCATCAACACCTTCGGCGCCTTTGCCATCTCCGGCTACGGCGCTTTCAGCAAGGTCGAGGGCCTGGTCTTCCTTCCGATCACCAGCATGAGCATGGCGCTGCCGACCTTTGTCAGCCAGAACCTCGGCGCGGACAGGATCGACCGCGCAAAAAAAGGCAGCGTCATCGGAATCGTAATCGGCTGCGTGTTTGCCGAGCTGATGGGCCTT
>CALWWH010000234.1 GCA_944385195.1 uncultured Oscillospiraceae bacterium
AGGCCAGCCGGCGCTTCCAGTGGGCCTGCTTGAGCGCCATGGCCGAGCCAAAGAGCATGGTCGACAGCGTCATGACAAGGGCGGCAGTCTGCGCCCAGCTGCCGGCCAAAATGGCAGTGCCGAAGCAGAAATAGGTCAGCCGCAGAATGGCAAAGGCGCCGGACTTGACCACAGCCACCGCATGGAGCAGCGCCGTCACCGGCGTCGGGGCCACTGCCGCCGAGGGCAGCCAGCCGTGGAAGGGGACGATGGCCGCCTTAACGCCGAAGCCCATAAACATCGCGAAATAGGCCCAGCGCAGCAGCGTAACGTTCTCCGCTCCCTCCTGCACCCAGCCGCCGGGGGTAAAGCTCAAGCTCACGCCCTGCCGGTAGATGAAGATGATCCCCACCAGGGCAAAGGCCGCGCCGCCAATGGACATGGCCAGGTACTTCAGACCTGCGCGGATGGCCTCCGGGGTCAGCGCATGCATCACCAGGGGCAGGGTGGTGAAGGTCAGCAGCTCATAGAAGCAATAGAGCGTCACAAAGCTGCCGGAAAAGGCCACACCCAGGGTCGCGCCGTAGGCCATGAGGAAGAAGGAGTAAAACAGCGTCCGATGGTGCTCGTGGGTCATATAGCCCTTGGCGTAACAGAGAGTCAGAGGCCAGAGCGACGCCACCAGCGCCGCGAAAAAGCGGCCCAGGCTGTCCAGCCGCAGGACCACATCCAGTCCGGGCGCGAAAGAGAACAGCTGCATCGGCGCCTCGACGCCGAAGATCACCATCAGCAGCGTCAGCGCCGAGGTCACAAAGACTGTGACCCACGCCAGCACCAGCCGTCCGAAGATCGGGAGCAATTTACCAAAGAAATACATGGCAACACCGCCCAGGAAGGGCAGCGCCATTGTCAATAACAGCATCCAAGAGGGCATCACATTCACCCCTTACGCCAAACCGGCTGCGACCGCTGCCATTGCATCTGCCAGCCGGCCGCCGCCAATGCCCATAATCGGCGCCGCCAGACCAATGACCAGCAGCGGTACCCACATGAGCGGGGATTCTTTTATCTTTGCAGGGACAGGTTCGTCCTTTCCCGGGAAGAAGGCATCCATGGCCACCGGCAGCAGGTAGGCCGCCGTCAGCAGCGCCGAAATAAGCAGGATCACCGGGTAGAGCCAGCTGACGACCGCCAGTCCCGAGTCCAGGCTCGCCGCCGCCAGATACCACTTGGATACAAATCCCGCCATGGGCGGAATGCCCACCAAAGACAGGGCCACAAGGGTATAGGCGAACATACTCAGCGGCAGCTGACGGCCAAGGCCCTTAAACTCGTCAACTCTGGTCTTGCCAGTGTAGAAGATGATCGTGCCGGCAGTGAGGAACAGGCCCGTCTTGGCCACTGCATGGAACATGGTGTGCAGCAGCGCGCCCTGGACGCCGGTTTCCGTCAGCAGGAAGAGGCCGCAGAGGATGTAACTGATCTGGCTGATGGTCGAATAGGCCAGGCGGCGCTTAAACACCTTCTCGCGCCAGGCCATCATGGAGCCCATAAAGATGGTGCCCATGCCCAGAATGAGCCAGGTGGTCTGAACCCAGGTGCCCCGGAGCATCTGAGGGCCGACCACGAAGTAGATAAAGCGCAGGATGGCCAGCACACCGGCCTTGGCGATGACCGCCGAGAGTACCGCGCTGGCAGGGCCGGGGGCCACAGGGTGCGCTTTCGGCAGCCAGCCGTGGAGGGGGTACAGGCCCGCCTTGGCGCCGAAGCCGACAACGGTACAGAACACCAGCGCCATGACCAGATTCTGCTGCCCGCCCAGGTCAACGCCTGCCAGGGTGCCGCCGGCTACAAAGTCGAGGGTGGTAAAGCGGCCGACACAGAGGATGCCCAGCAGGGCCAAAAAGGCGCCGGCGATGGAATAAAACAAATACTTCAGCGCCGCGCGGATGGACTCCCGGCTGCGGCTGTGGAGTATCAGAGGCAGGCCCGTGAGGGTTACCAGCTCAAAGAAGACGTACATGCTCACCAGATTGGCAGCGTAGTCCATGCCCACCAGAGCACCCAGCTCCAGCAGGAAGAAGGCCAAGAACCGGTTCTCACCGCCCTCGTGGGTCAGGTATTTCAAAGCGTAGATGCCCACAGGCAAAAACAGCAGCGAGGCCACCAGGGAAAACACCCGGGAAATGCCGTCCGTGCGGAAGGCCAGCACCAGCTCCGGGGTGATGGACAGCAAGGTCACAGAGACCTCATCCATGCAGCCGAGGGCGATGGTCAGCGCCGCCTCAGCCACCAGCACGAGGCTCACATAGGCCGCTCTGGCCTTCTGCCTCAGGCGCAGCAGGGGCAGCAGCGCCCCGGCTAAGAGCGGCAGGAAGATCGTGATCAATAAGAGAACCATGATTCATCCCTCCTATTTCAATAAATTCCCCGTCAAACGGGTTAAAACCCCAACATTCCAATCCCCCGCTCCAACAGCGCCAAAACGGGCTGGGAGAAGAGGCCGAAGCCAAAGTTCATCGCTGCGAAGGCGGCATAGGCCAGCGTGGCGCTGACACGGCCGCCCTTGGGGGACCACCAAGGCGCCTTCGGGTCGGCGGGGTGGGTCTCAGAGGGGGTATAGATGCGCAGGACGGTGCGCAGGAAGTAGACGGTATTGAGCACCGTGCTCAGCGCCAGGACGATCAGCGTCGGGATGGCCTTGAGGCCAATGTCCGTGGAGACCGCGGCGGAGGCAATTTGCAGCTTGACGATGAAGCCCGCCATGGTCGGCAGGCCGACCATGCTCATGGCCCCCAAGGTAAAACTGATCCCCGCGAGACGGTCGCGATGGGCCGCGCCCTGGAGGTCGGCAAAATAGGGGCTGTTACCCGAGACATCCCGCAGCCGCGCCAGGGACAGGAACAGCGGCGGCTTGGTGATGGCGTGGGCAATGAGCTGGAACAGCGCCGCAATAACGCCGGCCTGGCCGCCGATGCCCAGGGCCATATAGATATAGCCGATCTGGGAGGCAGAGGAGTAGGCGGTCATGCGGTTGATGTCCCGCTGGTGGATCGCGCTCACAGAGCCCACCAGAGCGCCCGCCGCGCCGAAGACGAACATCACATTCTGCGCCCCGGAGTCGTAGTAGACCTCCGTGCCAAAGGCGCAGAAAATGAGCTTGAGCAGGAACAGGATGTAGAGCTTTGAAACCACGCCGCTCATGACGCCTGCCGCGCCGGGAGAGGCGCTGCCATAGGTATCCGCCATCCAGAAGTGGAAGGGGAACAGGCCGCTCTTGATGGCCAGGCCCACAGTGATCAGCGAGATGGCCGCAGTCAGGGGCAGGTGGTACTCCCCGGTGGCCCACAGCTGCTGCACCGCGGCGCAGATGTTCGGCAGGAGCAGATGGCCGGTGATGCCATAGAGCAGGATAACGCCCAACAAAAACAGACCGGAGCCGATCTGGGAGAAGATCATGTAGCGCATAGCCGCGGCGATGGAACCGGGGGTATTGCGGCTGACCAGCACCCCACAAGTGGCAATGGTGGCAATCTCTATGAAGACATAGCCGGTGAAGATATCGTTGGTAAAGAGCATCGCCATGGTGGAGGCCTGGAGCAGGCAGAGCATCGTGAAATAGACGCTGCGGTGGCCGGTCTGCGCCTGGGCAAAGTAGTGCATCCGCCCGCCGATGGCAGTCAGCAGCAGAACCAGCCCCAGCAAAATGGCAATCATCGGCTCGAGGATGCCAAAGCGCAGCTCATTGCCCCAGGGGGCGGGGAAGTGGCCCATCATGAAGGTCACGGACTCCCCGTTCTGGATCTGATAGACCAGCAGGGTGATGTTGGCCGCCAGAACCGCCATCAGCAGGCCCCAGCAGACCTTCTCCGCTGCGTGGCTGACCAGTACAGAGCACACCACCGCGCACAGCAGTGAGGCGACGATACAAAACAGCGGGAAGTTGACAACAAATGAAGAGATCATCCTCCATCCCCCTCTCAGCGGCGGCCGCGCTGGATCTCGATGTAGATCTCGTCGAGGTTCAGCGTGTGGTAGGCGCGATACAGACGGATGACCAGCGCCAGCATCAGCGCTGTGGTGCTGACGGAAACAACGATGCCCGTCAGCACCAGGCCGGAGGGAATGGGGTTAATGTAGTCGGCCACTGTCGCCCCCTCGGTCAGGATCGGGGCAATGTTGCCCTGGATGTAGCCCATAGAGGCCAGGAAAAGATACATGGATGTGTCCATAATGTTCAGGCCGATGATCTTTTTGATGAGGTTTTTGTGCAGCAGCAGCAGCATGAAGCCAATGGCATACAGCAGCACGGCCACGACCTCCGGCAGGCAGGCCAATATCTGGTCAAGCATCAGATCTTCCCCCTCTCAAACAGGCTGAAAAGCCCGTACATGGTGCAGGCCACCACCGCGCCCACAGCGATGTTCAGCGGCAGGATCAGGCCGGCGGAGAAAATATTGCCCGGCGTGCCGGGGCTGATGAAGCTCTCCAGGTGATTGGCGCCGGTAAAGAAGCTGTAGCACTTGCTCAAAGAGTAAAAACACAGGGCGCAGAGGGTCACCATGCGGAATACCTTCCGGTTCATAAAGCGCTCCGTCTGCTCGAAGCCGAAGGCGGAGGCGTAGACGATCAAGCCCGCGCCCAGGATCGCGCCGCCGGAGAAACCACCACCCGGAGACAGGTGCCCGTTAAAGACAACGTAAATGCCGAAGAGGAAAATAATCGGCACGATAAACAGCGCCGCCTGGTGCAAAATCGGGTCCTTGGTCAGATCCAGACGGGGCGCCGGAGCGCGCTTTTTGGTCTTTTTCCGGCGGAAAATGTTCACCTCTTCGGTGCTCTCCAGCAGGAGGATGACCGCGCAGACGCCGGTGAAGAGCACATGGCTCTCGCCCAGGGTATCAAAGGCACGGTAGTCGAGAATCATACCGGCTACAAAGTTGATCGCGCCGGTCTCCTCGATGCCATCAGCCAGGTAGCGTTCGGCGACCTCATTGTTGGCAGGGACGTCCTCACCGCCGAACCGCGGCAGAGAGAACACCGTCGCCATGAGCACTACTACAATGGCAAGACCCATCAGCACGGCGAAAAAGGGATAGAGTTTTTGGAACAGATGCAGCTCCCACCGCTCCAGCGTCTTCATAGAGGCAGGCTGCTCCTCCCCAGATGTCTGGGAAGTCTCGGTGCCAGTGGGCTCCAACGCCGAGGGCATCTGCGCCTCGGGGAGGGTATCGGTCAGGTCCAGATCCCCGCGCAGCCAGCTTTTCCAGGTTTCATTGCTCTTCATGGTGCTCCTCCTTCCCCTTGGTATCCGTTTCAATCTGGTCAATCTTGCGCAAAGTGACGAAAAACAGCAGGCTGGTCACGCCTGCACCCACCGCAGCCTCAGTGATGGCCAGGTCTGGGGATTGCAGCAGCATCCAGATCAGGCTCATAACCAGGGAATAGCCCATGAAGATGACCACCGTCACCAGCAGTTTCTTCGTCACGGCGGCCGCCACGGCGCAGACCAGCAAAAACAGCAGCAGAACGACTTCAAGCATTGTCATCTTTGGTCGCCTCCTTTTCTTCCATCTTCAGATGGTGGGACAGGTCCGGGTCGGTCATAACCTCCAACCGGGACAGCATATGGCTGGAGATGGGGCTGCCAACCCACAGGACCAGCAGCAGCATCAGCAGCTTCAGATCGGCGATGTGAATCCCATGAGCCACCACCACCGCCACACAGGCCAGCAGCACCGCCCCGGTGTCCAGCATACCGGCAGCATGCATCCGGTTGAGGACAAAGTGAAATCGGAATACGCCCGTCAGGGCCAGAAATACCAACACCAGCATCCCCAGGAGCAGCAGTGCCACCAGAGCAAAACGAATCCATTCCATCATTTTTTGCCCTCCTTTTTCTCCAGGTGCACCGTCACAAAGATGCGCGTGAGCACAACAACGGCGATAAAGCTGATCATTGCGTAAATGAGCGCCACATCCAGCAGCCAGTCCTGCTCCAGCAGGCGGCTGAGCAGCAGCACCGACAGAATCGTCAGCGTGCCAGCCATATTGATTCCCATCACCCGGTCCGCCAGGCGAGGCCCCAGAATGGCTCGGACCAGCGCCGCAATCAGCGCCACGCCCAGAAGCACCAACACAACGGTATACAAAATCATATAAGCCTGTTCCATGTCAGCCCTCCATTTTCCGCAGCAGGCGCACAAAGGCGCCCTCCTCAATGCCGTCCAGCAGCTCACGGCTGAGGCAGTGGACGGTGAATTGATTGCC